>JAITQT010000232.1 GCA_031288745.1 Deltaproteobacteria bacterium | reverse complement strand
TTAGATCGACCTTTTTCTATCCACCGCTCTTTTAACCACGGCCTAGAAATTTTAATTAGAAAAGTGGGCTGGGCCACCACAATTTTATCCTCTCTTAAAAGCGCCGATCGCTTAACCTTAACCGGCCCTCTGGGACGAGGCTTAGACGAGGTCTTTTCCGATTTTAGTAAAAATAAATGGTACCTTTTAGCCGGTGGGGCCGGATTGGGCCCTATGGGCTCCATTGTAGCCGCTCTAGGAGCTAA
The DNA here is from genome assembly GCA_031288745.1 of Deltaproteobacteria bacterium. Lineage (GTDB taxonomy): Bacteria > Desulfobacterota > Desulfarculia > Adiutricales > Adiutricaceae > JAITQT01. The sequence continues at coordinate 4,105 of JAITQT010000232.1, read as the reverse complement.
GGCCCAGCTTATCTACGCTGAGAAAAACGCATGTCGCCAAGTAAATCAAGACTTTCTTTTTAGTTTAACCTCTAAAAGCTCCCCCATAACCGAGGACGGCTCAGGATACGGCAAAAAAGGGTCTATTTTAGATTATTTAGAGAGCTTTATAGAAAGAGAGCCACGCCCCGTCTTTGCCTGCGGGCCCCAAAGCATGCTTAAGGCCGTGTGGACTTTATCTCAAAGGCTAAATTTTAACTTATTTGTTAGTTTAGAGGCCTTTATGGCCTGTGGTCTAGGCGTCTGCCTTTCCTGTAGCCTGCCAGGCTCTTTCCCCTACCGTCCCACCGGCCGCTTTAGGGTCTGCCAAGAGGGCCCGGTGGTCTGTGCCTCTCTAGTGGATTGGAATTTTAGGTAAAATTAGGTATTAATCGAACTCAATAATTTTTTTTATTTTTTCAACGCTTTAAAGCCTGGAGGTTCTTATCTCAAAACAAACCATAGATCTAAGCGTCTCCCTAGGGCCCTTAAGGCTCAAAAACCCGATTATAGCTGCTTCCGGGGTCTTTGGCTATGGCTTAGAGCTTAAGCGCCTGTGCCCGCCGCAAAAATTAGGCGCGGTTATTTTAAAGGGCTTAAGCCTAACCCCTTGGCCTGGTAACCCCGGCCCTAGAGCGATTGAGGAGGCTGGAGGCCTCATTAACTCTATTGGTTTAGAAAACATAGGCCTCGATCTTTTTTTGAAAGAGGCCCTGCCCCCTTTAGTAAAAACTTCGGCGGTCATTGGAGTTAACGTTATAGGGAAAACCCCTGAGGAATACGAGCTTTTGGCCCGTCGCCTCTCTCAAGCCCCTATCCATTTTTTAGAGCTTAACGTCAGCTGCCCCAATTTAAAATCAAAGGGGGGGCTTAGCTTTGGCTCTGATCCGGATGCATGCGCCGCCTTAACCGAAAAGGCAGTTAAGGCGGCCGGAGATAAGCCGGTTATGGTCAAGCTTCCGCCCTTGGTCTCGGACTTGACCTCATTAGCTAAAAAAGTAGAAAGCGCTGGGGCCTCCTTTATTTCTCTAATTAACTCCGTGCCGGCTATGGCCGTAGACATAAATAAACGCGCCCCAAAGCTTGGAATCGCCACCGGAGGTCTCAGCGGCCCCCCCATAAAGCCTTTAGCCTTAAGGCAGGTCTTCATGGCCGCTAAGGCGGTTAAGATCCCCGTGGTCGGGTTAGGTGGTATCTTTAGCTATCAAGACGCGCTAGAATTTATAATGGTCGGGGCTGCGGCCGTGCAAATAGGCACGGCCATTTTAGTTGACCCGACGGCCCCTCTTAAAATCATCGAAGGCCTTGGTCAATGGCTTAAAAAACAAAAACTTACTAATTTAAAAAACTTAAAATTGGATATATGAATAAATTATGGAACAACCAAAAAAATCTACTAAAAAATTACGATTTTTCATTATTTTTTTTATATTAATTCTCATCTTCTCTTTTTTTTTCCTACCCAACCTCATCCTCAAACAAGTCCTAAATTTCATTTTTAGCCGTCAACAAAATTATGTCTTGACCGTGGATGGGGCTAAAATTTCCCCCTTTTGGAAGAATCTAACCTTAGAGGGCTTAAGTTTGAGCAGCCCTGAGCCCAACCAACAACCTCTAACCATAACTCGCCTTGATTTAGGTGCGGATAATTCATCTTTACTAGGTTTAGGTCGAACGATTATATCTAAAGAAAGGCTTATTTTAAGCCGCCTTACGGTCGATAGGCTAACCGGCCCCATAGATAGCGCTTCAACGGCCCAATTACAGCTAACCAACCTAAGCCTTACCAATCTCGATGTGGATTTACCTCGCCTATCAAACCAAAAATTTTGGTTAGCCGTTTCGGCCGAAAGCCTAAGTTTGGGCCCTTCGGAAATTACCGATCTAAATGGTCGCGCCTTTAAAATCGAATCTTTATCCATTAATGGTTGGAAAGGGGAGCGCCTAGAATCTTTAGCTGCCAAGGCCTTTGCCCTTATCGACTCGGCGGACTTTAACCTAACTTTAAAAAGCCTTTTCGCGGGAGATTTAAACCTTAACACCCTAAACGAGGCGCTAACGGCAAAAGATCTTAATAAGAGCCTCACCGCAGCGCTCCTCTCTTTTTCTTCTTTAAATATAGCCAATTTTTTAGCAACCCAAAATAATGAAACCAAAATCGAACTTCAATCCTTAATGGCAGATTATCTTCAACAAGAAGAGACCCTAGCTAGGCTTTGGGAACTTAAAGGCCTTAATCTAGATTTAAGCCTAATAGAGCTAGGCCCCGAGCCCGACCCACTATTAGCCTCAATTTTAGAAGCCTTGGGGAAAAGATTCAAAGCCGATCTTAATTTTCGCTTAGACCTTCAAGGACCACGAGCGGGTAAAACTACCTTCTCTTTTTTGGCCCCCGACTCTTTTTCTCTCCAGGCCGAGTTAGGTCTAAAAGGCTTAACTAAAAATTCTTCGTTAATAAGCCTACTAACCCGCCTAGAACTTGAACCGGGCTCGATTGCAGCCCAAAACCTAGGCTTCTATCAGCGTTTAGACCATCTCCTTTCCGCTCGACTCTTCGACGGTCAAAAAACAGACCAGGTCTTAATTTCTCAGCTTAACCAACTTTGGGCGGGCCTGGATAGTCCCAACCAGGCCCTATGGTCTCTTAACTTAAATCAAATTGATAGCCAATTAAAAAAGTTTTTTGTAAATCCTCAAAGCCTCTCTCTTAGCTGGACTCCGCCCTCTAACTTTCCTCGCTCTTTATTAACCCAATCTGGCTCTAGCCCCTTTGGACTATTAATGAGTCTATCTTCTAAAGGAGAGGATCTCGAAAAGCTAATAGAGCAATATAAATTACCATTTTTCACCGGTTTAAACCTATCGCTTACTGTAAATAGCGAGCCACCGATTTCTTTTTATACTTATCACGGACCTAAAGAAGATCAAATAGCGATTCAAGAAGAGAAGCCTAATATTACCGAGGAAAATCTTTAACCTTAGCTTTGGCCAATTCTTGATCGAAGCGCAAATAACCTCTTAAAAGCAGTAGGGTAGACTACTGGCGCGGTAGCTTCCGCCACGTTTCCAGCCCCCCGTCAAACCGGGCCTGCGGAGTTACCGCACCCGGCTTTCACCCAGACATTCTTATCACCGCACACGAAAAGGTCTTCTTTCAGGGCCTTTGAAAAGGTGACAGTCCCTCTCCCGTGAGAAGTTCTGATCTTGGCAGTGATATATAGTCATATCCGTAGTCATCAGGCTTTTCTTGGGGAACGTAATAGGCAAAGCCACTATTCCACCCTTTCCCGCTTCCATGACAGGTCCTGGGTTCATGGCCCTTCACTTCACCGTGATTAGCTGTCTCTTAAGTACTACGACCCTATCCGTTTCCCGCAGAGGCCCGACCTATCCGTCGCCGGAAACAGGTTTTACGCTCGTCTCTAAGCATAACCCTCGCGGGTCTCCGGTGTTACCACATTCGCCCCTTGTGTTTAGGCCATCGCCATTCCCCCGGCTAACTCGACCGGCTTTATATGCTAATTATCACGTCTTGTAATCCCGTGACGTTGACCTTCAATTGGCCTATCGAACAGCGGCCTTCCCCAACTACATGGAGGGTCAGCTCCCGCAATTTCTATTTCGAGGCTTATTGAGCGTTCACTCACGTTATAACCTACACACTTGCGTCCCCCCGAAGAGGGCTTTACATCCCAGGCTCACGACTTTTCGTTACCTCCGCATCGTATGGGATTAATACCGGCTGGAACAGCAGTAAAATTGCCGGGTGAGGAATTTCACCTCACTAAGCGAATGCACCTTTCCACGGTGCACAAATAGTCTAAAAAAAATTAGTATTAAGATTTAAGTTATAATTTTAAGGACTGATAACGGGTATTTTTTGCGTTTCGACCATTAAGCCGAAGTTCCCTCGCGAAAAGAGTAAACGATTGAAATATATGGACAAATTTTTTTTATGTACCCATAATACCATTTATCTCTATACTTTAAGTTTTAAAATAGAAGTTCGTATTACATAGCTATTTTTTAGTCTTGACTTTTTGGTTTCATCGGCGTATCCTTGAATTGGCTAAAATATTTTTCATCG
>JAITQT010000414.1 GCA_031288745.1 Deltaproteobacteria bacterium | reverse complement strand
CTATAGGGGGCTACATTGCTGCGGTACGTGTCTTCCCTTTCATTAGGCTTGGCACCGCAACGTTCTCTCTTGTGAACGGGCCCCTAAACGTTCTCATTTACATGTTTCAGGCGCAAAACTAATCCGCCTGTTTTCACCGCTCTTTTCTATTTAAAGCCGTTGTGGCCCCATGGAACCGTCTTTTATTTCGCCATCTTCGTTGCGTTCAAAGTCAGAGAGGCTAAGGGGGGAGGCGGTTAACCTCATCCGACTCCGACTGGTCTTGGACTTTTCCGGGTGAGCCATGGTTCTTGTGCCAATGAGGCTTTTTGCCTCTCATCAATGAGGTCACCTTTGATTTGTTCGCTCTTGGTGACTCCTTTATTTTTCCAGGACTTGAAATTCCCGCCCTGTGGGGTTTTAATGTGGTCATCAAATTTAAGGCTGAGTCATTGGCGTGCGCCTGTTCTGACCTCGCAATGGTTGTGTAGGACCCTTTACCAATAAAATTCTGTCATTTCCGAGACGATTGACAGAGGCTTAATTGTTAGCTCAGAAATATCCAGGGCCACGGCCGACATGGCCTTGTCGCGCTCTGATGGGTTGATATTGAAGCTGAAACACTTGCTGGCTGACTTATTTCTTTCCTAAGTAAGAAATTTAGATAATATAGAGTGATAATCGACGTAAAGATTATTTTATCAACAGTTAAGATTTATTTTTTTATATATTAAATAGTATTTAAAATATAATTCAAATTTTTTATATTTTATGTTTAATTCGCAATTTTTTTTTAAGGTCAGGTCGTTTTTTTTAGGGCTCTAAGGAATAACTTAAGATTTTAAAGAATATTAAAGAAATTTACTAAAAGTAGCCTAAAATTTTTCGCCTTCAAGCGGTTGATAAATATCTCTTAATTTTGTAAAATAAATAATCATGGTGGCGATACTCCCAATTTTTGACCTTATAAAGTTGGCTGCCACTTTTTGTCCGTTTCCTCCCTAAGGTCTATATGAACTCTAATGGAGATAATGGCCAAGTTGACCGCGAACATGCCTTACGCCTCTCTAAGTTAACCCTTTTAAGGGTGGCTTTTAGGTCTCTTTTTTTAGAAACTAGCTGGAACCATAGAGGTCAGCAGAACCTTGGTTACTTAGGGGCCGTCGATCCGGCTCTAAACGTAATTTATCGAGACGATAGTCAAAAACTAAATCAAGCTAGGCTTAGGGCTCTTGGTTTTTTTAACACCAATCCTACGGTTAGCGGCCTAGTTATAGGCGCGTCGCTAAGGTTAGAGCAAAGCGCGGCTGAGGGCTGTCTAGACGATAAACGCCGGATAACCTTAATCAATGCTTTAGCCTCTGCTATGGCTGCTCAGGGCGATCGTCTTTTTTGGTTCTCGTGGCTCCCTCTATGCTGCTTGGTAGCGGTTCTAAGCTATTATGTTTTTGATTGGTTCTGGGCCCCTTTGTTGGTCCCGGTTCTTTTTACGGTCGTTTCCTGGGCAGTTCGCTTTGGAGGGGTCTTTGTTGGTTATCGTCAAGGTCTTCAAGTTCATCGGTTGATTAGCCGTTATAAAGTTGAGTTCTGGGTCAAGTTCATTCGCTTTTTAACAATCACCGGCCTAGGGCTCTTAACGATTTTACTTTGGCATAGGACTTTAGAAGCAAGTATTCGTCCCCATTGGCGGACCGCAGCGGCGGCTCTATCAGTTATGGGCTTAGTGATGGCTTATAATCGACTTCTTATCCGAAACCGATTGCAGGTTTCTTGGTTTCTTTATCCGCTATTATTGGCCTTAACGGCCGCTGTCGGAGTCTTTTTACTATAAATTTTTTCTCTCAAAACGTTATGATTATGTAAGCTTTGGTCTAAATAGTTTAGCCCCGCAGGCTGGCTTTTTGGCTTGCGTTGTCAGTAATCTTGTTTTTTAGTCCAAGCTGTTTTAGGTCCTTGGGCTTGGAAAAAAGGTTGAAAAAGTATGGATAGCCTTGCCTCAGATTTACGCTCAGATAAAGTTTGCATCTCCACGGTTAGGACTGTTATTAAGAATCGTTTGGGTCTCCATGCTAGGGCTGCGGCCAAATTGGCCACAGTGGCCGGTAATTTTAAAAGCGCGGTGGTCTTATCTAAAGACGAGCTAGAAGCCGATGCCCGCAGTATTCTTTCTTTATTAAGCCTCGGCTGCGGCTATAACTCCGAAGTGGTGGTAACCTGCGCTGGAGAAGACTCCAAGGCTTGTTTGGCGGCCTTGACCGAAGTTATTGATAAAAAATTTGGCGAGGATTAGTAAGAATTTAGAGCGACCGTTAGTTTGTTTTTAGCGGCCGTGGGTAATTTAGACTATAAAATAGTAGTTTATTTTTGATTATATATTTTTTATAAAAATATAGTTTTAATATTCTTTTATTTAAATTTAATAAATGTAAATATTATTTGCTTCTAAGGTAACCGTTCACCAAGTCTTTTTTTCCCACGTTGCGGTTGGTAGCGACTTTGGAGTTGTAATTTAAGTTTTAGCATACGCCTTAAGCTCTTAACATTAGTTCTTTTGAGGTTTCTACTTAGCTCGGAGCTTCAACCATATATTTTAACTTTGATTAATGTTGATCGAAGCGCAAAAAGTCCCCTTTATCAGTCCTTAAATTTGTAACAGAGCCAAATTACTAGTTAATTTTTTAGACTATTTTGCTTTTAAGAGGTTTTTGCGCTTCGATCAATGTTAAAATTAATAAAAGCTCCTAGAGGGGGCTACATTGTTGCGGTACCTGTTGTCCCTTTCAATAGGCTTGGCACTGCAACGTTCACATTTGTGAATAGACACCTTCTAAGTTTAAATTTTTACCTAAATCGTGCGCCCTACTACGGGCGTTTGATTTTTGTCGCCTTAAAGATTTTTGGTTAGTTAACGGAGACTTTATGAACCTTCCGCCGCCCTTTGTGCCGGAGAAATCTATTTTTCGAGGCGTGGGCGTTGGGGCTGGCTTAGCTATCGGGCCGGTCCATATAATCAACGCCCATAAAATCGGCTTCCTCCGTTACAAACTAACCTCTCCCCAAGCTATAGAAGAAGAGCTTGAGCGCTTAGCTAAAGCTCAAGAGAGGACAGCTTTTAAAATAGCTGCCGCTAGGGAGTCTCTTCCAGATGAGTTTAAGATCCATGGAAGTATCTTTGACGCGCACCTCCTTTTATTAAACGATCCCTTCCTTATCGGCGCGGCCCGAGATAAAATCAGAGAAGAAAAGATTAACGCCGAGGCGGCTGTAGATTTGGCCGTGCGTAAGATTGTTTCGGTCATGAGAGGGGTGGAGGACCCCTATATCAAATCTCGCTTAAGCGACGTTGAAATTGTAGGCCAAGCCTTAACTAGCTCTATGCACGAGCGCTCTGCCGATGAAAATCGAGAGGTCTTCGCCCAAGGAAGTGTTTTGGCGAGCTTCGACATTAGCCCCGCCGAGGTGGCCTCCTTACCCGTGGGTCGGGTAGCGGCTTTGGTCACAGAAAAGGGTTCTAAAACCTCTCATGCTGCCATGCTAGCTCAAGCCATAGGCCTTCCGACGGTGGTGGGCCTTAAGGGCCTAATGAGCGCTTTAGAGCACGGCGATACTCTTATCGTAGATGCTCGCGAAGGCCACGTTATTTTGAATCCTGACCAGGACGCTAGTAAATTTTACCAAAATAGGCTTTTGGCTGAAAAAGCCTATCAAATCGAGATAGTCCGAAGCGCCCACCTTCCGGCCGTAACCTTAGACGATAGAAAGATAGACGTCTTAGGTAACCTTGAACTGATCGAGGAGCTGCCCACCATAATTAGCTACGGCGGGGAAGGGGTGGGGCTTTATCGCACTGAATTTTTGTATCTTTCTAGGGATAAGCTCCCTGATGAAGAAGAACTCTACGAGGTTTACCGTAGGGTTTTAGTGACCGCAGCCCCGCGTCAGGTGGTTATTCGCACCCTAGATTTGGGGGCGGATAAAGTTTTGACCTCTTTTGAGCCAACAGGTTCGTTTTCCGCTTCCGGCCAGGCCCTAGGCTTAAGGGCCATAAGGTTTTGCCTTAAGCATCCAGATATTTTTCGCACCCAATTGAGGGCCATCTTAAGGGCTTCGGTGGGCGTTGCAGCTAAGATTATGTTTCCCATGATTTCATCTCTAACCGAACTTAGGGAGGTTAAGAGTTTTTTAAATCATACCTGGGCCGAACTCTTAAGAGAGGGTAAAGAGCTACCCGAGGCCTTGGAAGTGGGGGTCATGATCGAGGTCCCGGCGGCGGTGGCCATAGTTAACGAGCTGGCCCTGGAAGTTGATTTTTTTTCAATTGGTACTAACGATCTAATTCAATATAGCTTAGCGATAGATCGTACCAACCCCGAGGTGGCCGAACTCTACCGACCCCTTCACCCGGCTATTATCAGAATGATTAAGACTATCATCGACGCCGGAAAGGCTAGGGGAATTTCAGTCTCCGTTTGCGGCGACATGGCTGCCGAGCCCCGGACGGCTGTGGTCTTAGCTGGCCTAGGAGCCGATGCCTTGTCTATGCCCTCTCAATCTATCCCGGTTATCAAAAGGCTTTTGCGTATGTCGGCCTTTAGCGATATTCAAAAATTAGCCGAAGATATTTTGAGCGTGGCCACGTCTGAGGACTCCCAAAAATTAGTCGAGGCTTTTTTAGGACCAAAATTTGACGAGTTTTTGTAAGCTATTTTACCCCTGTATCTTTAAGTTTGTAAGTCGTAGGCTCTGTTTTTTTCGAGCGGCCTTTTATAAGGTGTCCGTTCTCTCTTGTAAACGTTTAAGGACCAATTCACAAGAGAGACCGTTGCGGTGCCAAGCCTATTGAAAGGGACGACACATATCACAACAATGTAACCCCTTATTTAGGAGCTTAGTAATTTTAACAATAACCCAAGTTAAAATATATGGTTGGAGCAGAGAGCTAAGTAGAAACCACAAAAGAACTAATGTTAAGATCTTAGGGTATGCTAAAATATAATTACAACTCGAAAGTCGCTACCAGCCGCAACATGGGAAAAAAAGACTTGATGAACGGTTACCTTTTAAGTAAGGCCTTTGGCATCAAGTTTAATTTTAGTAACTTCGATTAGTCATGGAGCGGTAATTGAGCGTTAGGAAGTAGTGGCTTTAATAGCCAAAAAGCCAGGCCTATAGGAGAGTTTATAATTTTTCTTGACAAAGAATTAAAAATCAGGCAAAATCGACAAGGTTATGTAAGTGGTCTCAACGGAGACCATCAAAACATTGCCCATAGGCCTTATCCAAATAATGATTTTTGTAAAAAAATAAATTAACATATAAATATATTTAATTAATCACATCGGGTTACTTTAAAAGTTCTTTAACGCGAATGAGCTTAATCTTAAATACTATCCTGATGGTCAATATCGGGCAGTTGTTTTATTTTTTTCCTCGTAGCGTTTTTCTGTAAACCCCGCGTCTTGGCGCGATTTTAAGCCTTGGCCGCTACGCTGGTAGCCGGTCGATTAGTTTTAAAACGTTTGCCGAGTTCGTGAACCAACGTTCTCGAAGAGGACAAGCCAATCAATCCCACTAGGACTGACTCACTTGCTCGAATTAAGTCGTGAAGTCCACCGCGAGAGGCATAATGAAGGTTTTAAGCGTTTTCTTTTCTTCCCGCCTTTTTCTTTTTCTTTTAATCACGTTACTAACTCCCTTTTTCGTCGGTTGTTACGCTCCAAAGCAAAAGGCCTCGGTGACCGCCTTAGCCTTACCGGGCGTGGCCTTGCCTGGCTACTCCATACCGACTAGAAGTCAAAATCTAAACAATGTTAATAAAATTTTAAAAACAGCCTTCTCCCAGTTAGGCAATCCCTATCGTCATGGCGGCAATAGCCCTGAGACTGGTTTTGATTGCAGTGGATTTGTTAGTTGGGTTTATAAGCAGTATGGTGTTTCCTTACCTCGCTCTTCGAGGGATATGCTAGACGTGGGCGTGCCCGTATCTAAAGACGAGCTAAGGCCGGGAGACCTAGTCTTTTTTAACTATGGCTATTCCCATGTTGGTATTTATACTGGGCAAGATAAGTTTATTCATAGTCCCAGGACCGGTAAGAGAATAGAGGAAGCCTCTTTAGCTTCTTCCGGTCGAGGCATTCGTTATGTGGGTGCTAGGCGCGTAATTGATAATCTCGGTGTCACTCAGATTTCTAACAATCTTAAACAAGTGTGGATTAAGCAGTCTAGGCATCAAAACTCTTTAGCCATGAACGATCTGGCTGCTTTAAAACACACTGGAGCCAAGGCCGCTGCCAAGAAGGCGACTGTCAAAACCAAAGACGAAGTTAAAATAGCCTCCAAAGGTAAGAAAGAGAAATCTTCTGCCTCCTCTGAAAAGTCAAATGAGCCCTCATCGAAAAAATCAGCCTCATCAAAATCAAATTCCAAATCAAGCTCATATGAAGTTAAAAGCGGCGATAATTTAGTTACTATCGCTAAGCGTTTCGGCGTAACTTCCACCGAAATTGCTCAAGTCAATAATTTAGCCAATAAAAATAGCCTAAAGGCAGGTCAGAAGTTAACTATACCATCTAAGTCGGCCGATAAGTCAGACAAGACGGTTAAATCCAAGTCAGACCAAAAGTCAGCGGCTAATGAAAAGGCTAAAACTAAGAAAACCACCGATTCGGTTAAAAAAGATAAAAGCTCCGATAAAGTTGGGGCTAAGTTAAAAGTTAAAGACAAAGCCACTGATTCTAAAAAATCATAAATGCTAAATTTGGGCTCTAAATTTAAGCTTCTAGTTTTAGATATTTAGTCTTCTAGTTTTATTTTTTTGTTCTTTCAATCAAATGCTTCGTCGCGGTGAGGCCTACGAGCCGCGATGATCTTGCTCCTAAGCCGCCCTTCGTTTTTTAAGTCTCCGCCTAAGTTGTCTATAATGGTCAATAAGGTATTCTGTACTTCTAAAAATTAAAAGCGCGCCTTAATTTTTTTAATCCCTAAAAAAATTGTAGCCTTATTCTAAAATCGGATTTTAGATGCCTCTTATGTGGTGCTGGCGTCTTTAATGCGGAGACGCTTTTGTTTGGGGCTTTAAAAATTTCGTATTTTAATAAAATCTTGTTTTAACTATTATATTATCTTGGAAAAAACATAATTTTTTTACCTCAAGGCTAATTTTTTAAAGGCCTATTTTTTTAGGCCTGGTCTAAGTAGGCTTTAGCTTGGCAGCCTGGTCTTTATCCAGGCTATTATTTAAGTCAATGGCTGCCAACCGGCCCAGCTTAGTTTCCCAAAAATTGTTTACCCTATTACCGCTGAGCCAAAAAATATTTTTGAGGCTTTTGGTATTTCTTACCCGATGTCGGTAAATAAAATCTGGGGGATTTTAGGATTAATATTATATGGCTCCCGATGTTGTCGCTGCCGCTATGAAGGCTCTTAACATTAAATACCTTTTATCAGCGCAACTATTAGGTAAGTGAGCGTACCTCCAACGTTTTCGTGGACAATGTAAGCGTGAAAGGAAAAAAACCGTTTAGAGCTATGCCCAATGATCAGAAACAAAAAGTCCAATACTCACCACTTTTGTCTTTTAAATAGTTACAAGAAATTAGCTAAATGATTTAAAGCATTTAGATAAAAATGGTCAATTTTTTTATTTAGATTTTTTTTGGCTTCGTTTAGGTTAGCTTTAGGCCTAAAGAGGTCTTTGACCGTCGCTGTAAGGGGCGAGTCTAGGCGAGGAAAAGTTTGAGGTCATTTTTATGGTAAAAAAATACGCCGTTAACCCTTCTCGGCCTCCCCATCCCGGACAAGTCTTAAAAACCGATTATCTCGAACCCATGGGGCTAACTGTCACGGAATTGGCGGCTAAATTAGGCGTCTCTAGAAACACTATGTCTAGTATCGTCAACGAAAGGGCCGGTGTCAGCGCCGATATGGCTTTAAGGTTTTCCAAGGCCTTTAAGACTTCTCCAGAATTATGGTTGAAGCTAGAATATTTTTTTCAGCTCTTTCAAGCCCGGCAGCAGGATTCTGGATGGAAGGAGGTTTTGCCAGTTAAGGCAGACAAACGATTTATCCCCCCCAATGGTCAAGGAAAGCCCAGTCCGCCCAAAAAGAAACGGATACCCAGAGGTTGAGAGTTTTTTTTAAGGGGTAATTAATTTTTCACCCTAGAAACTGGACCATTTAAGTGGGCCAAAATTTTCCCCCAAATTGTCAGATCGAATTTAGTTTCGGTTTGGCTTTTTGGGGGTTTTTAGCTGGTTACGGGTATTAAGACAGTAAAGGTAGTAAGTAAGTTTGGAGTGGAGCGCACTGAGATATGACCGTTTCCTTTGTTAATTATGCTCCAGACTGTGGCTAGGCCCAAGCCGGTGCCTTTTTTCTTAGTGGTAAAGAAAGGCTCGAAGATCCTTTTGATGTTTTCTTCATTAATGCCCTCGCCATTATCAGTAATTGATAAGGTCACATAGTTAGCCCTATCGGTTTGGTAAGAGGTGTTTATGGTTAGTTGCGTCTGTCTATCGGGCTTTGAGGCTTCCAGGGCGTTTTGAACGAGATTGCAGAACACTTGGCATAATTGGTCATAATCGAAATAAACTTTAGGGATCTCTTGGCTATGAAAATCTATGACCAGATCGTTTTTAGTCCAGCTTTCATAGAGGCAAAGCTGCTCTCCGATTAGCCGGTTAAGATCAATTGCTCTGGGCCTTCCCCCTGAGGGTTTGGCAAAGGAGAGAAAATCTTCAACTAATCCCTCCAAGCGGTCCATCTCTCTACCAATTATGAGCATTAGCCTATCTCTGTCTTCTTTTTTGAGGCTATCGGTTAAGAGCATGTGCCACGAGCTGGTCATGGAGGCCAAAGGAGTTCTAATTTCGTGGGCTAGCCCAGCAGCTAAGCGGCCCACCACGGCCATGTGCTCGCTTCTTTTAATCTCAGCCTCCATTTGGCTAAAGGTAGTCTGATCTTTAAAAACTAAAAGTTGTCCCCAGTTTTCGTTATTGATATCGATAAGATCTAGACTAGATAATTCTATAATCAATTCGGCCTTATCGATTTCTCTTAAATGTTTAAACCTTAGGTTCTTAAGTAGCTGTTGAAAATCATGCTCATTTAGCTCCAAGCTATGCTTTTCTAGCTCTGGAAAGAAAGAGAGCCAACGGGCCCCTAGTAGCCGTAGGGAATCTATTTGGAGCATTTTTCTAGCCGCCCTATTGACGGAGAGGATTTTGCCTTCGGTGTCGGCGGTGATTAGCCCGGTGTCAATGCTATGGAGGATGTTTTCGTTAAGTTCGGAAAGGCGGTCGAGAGAGTGTTGGCTAGTATCTAAAGCTTGTTTAGAGATATCAAGTTGGGTAGAGAGGTGACCTCCTAAAACTGCAACTAAATAAGAGGCCCCAGTGTTAACTAAGATTACTAGGGCCAGGTCGGAAGCGAACATGGTTTCGTTAAGAGGCGGCAGACCAGGAAGGTAACCATAATAGTGGAGGTCTAAAATAGCTGCCCAGGTTAAGGTCGATAGGGCGGCGGCCACGAAAGAGATTTTAAGCCCGCCTAAAAAGGCGCTATTGATGACCACCAATAAAAAGTAAAAGTTGAGGGTGCTGTCGAATCCTCCAGTTAAGGCTAAAAGTGGAGCCGCTAGGATGATGTCGCAGACCATTTGAATAATGATTTGGCCTACTGGGCCAAAAAACTTAGGCCAAAGAAAATAGTGAGCCAGAGTTAAGAGGTAAGAAGCGCTCAAAATTAAGGAAATGGCCCAAATCCAAGAATCTAAAATAGCCGGGGTCTGACCCTTTATAAAAAAGAGCACGATTAATAGAGTTAAAAAGGAATTGGCGACTAGGCGAAAGACGAAGAGCCATTTTAGCCGGCTCTTTTCTATTGTTTTGGGAAACCACTGCATAGGTGTTGCTTTCGCGTTCGGGCGATGGGGATGGAGAAACTGGCCGAAAATCAAGGGAGTTTTTTAGACTCTTTTTTTAGCTGAAAAGGGGTAACCGTTCACAAGCCCTCCTAGCGGGAGTTTACAAGTTAGCTAAGGCATAAGGTCTTAACTACTTGATATTAGTCGTCTTTCTGCTATTTAGTTTGTATACCTAAAAGTATTTTTCTCTGAGCTTGTATCGCGATAAAACTTGTTCTGCGAAATCACAACCGCATGTATATGTGAGAACTTTTTCAGGATTA
>JAITQT010000268.1 GCA_031288745.1 Deltaproteobacteria bacterium | reverse complement strand
TTAAGATATCGTTAAAATATGCTAAAATTTAATAATTTATAAAGACGGCTGATTTTGAAAAAATTTTAAAGTCTGCCGCGGCGGGTTCCTTTAAATTTTTAAAAATTTTTTGCGACTTTATTTAGTGGCGACTACATATTAGGTTTAAATACTTAACTTATTGTCAAATCCCTTTATAAAATCCATTTGTAGATGTTGATTTTCGACCTTAACGACTCGAGGTAGGTTGACTAATCGCAATGGTCGTTGATTTTTAAGTGCGCCCTTAAGGCGCTCCATTCTCTTTGACTAGGTCAAAGTTCGTTGGGCGAGATTTTATGATACCAAAAGGATTTAGGTTAGCCTCGGTGGCCGCAGGGCTTAGATACCACGACCGCCAGGATTTAGGCTTGATAGTCAGTACCCCCTTTCACGGGGCTGCCGGTGTTTTTACCCTCAACCTCTGCCAGGCCGCCCCCGTGGTCTGGTCCAAGGCTCGCGTTCAAAGCGGGCGGGCTATCTTGGTTAACGCTGGACAAGCTAACGCCCAAACTGGAGAGCAAGGGCATAAAGACTGTCGTAAAATGGCTAAATCTTTATCTAAGCTCTTAAACTTATTTCCCGACGATATCTTATTGGCCTCAACCGGCATTATCGGTCAGCCAATCAATATGGCTGCTTTGGAAAAGGCCCTCCCTGAACTGGTAGACTCTCTTTCCCCCGAGGGCGAAGAAGGCTTTAGTCGCTCTATCCTCACCACCGATACGACTCCTAAAACAGCCTATGCCAGAATCTCTTTAGCTCCCGGCTTTAAGGCTACAATTTGGGGCTGCGCTAAAGGCTCTGGCATGATAGCTCCAAACTTAGCCACCTTTCTAGGCTTTATTTTAACCGACGCCCCCGCTTCGGTAGAACTTATGCAAAACCTATTAAGAGAGGGGGCCGAGGCCACTTTTAACCGAGTAACCATCGACGGCGACACTTCTACTAACGATAGCCTATTTTTGCTCTCTTCCGGTGCCGCTGTAACTTCCCCTTTCTCCTCCGGGGTTAAGGCCAAGGCCTTCGAAAGGGGCCTAATGAAGGTACTTGAGTCTCTAGCTAGAAGCTTAGTTTTAGACGGTGAAGGGGCTACTCGCTTAGTCGAAATAGCAGTCAAAGGCGCTTTAGACGACCGCCAAGCCAAATTAGCGGCCATGACGGTAGCCCAATCGCCTTTGGTTAAGACCGCTTTCTTTGGCTGCGACCCCAACTGGGGCCGGGTTTTAGCCGCCTTGGGCCGTAGCGGAGCAACTTTCGATCCCTATAGAGTCGATTTAAACCTTAACAAAATCCCTTGGGTTCGCAACGGAATGGATAACGGCCGCGAAAAAGAAGTTAACGAAGCCATGTCGCTTAGGGAATACCGCTTAACCATAAACCTTAACGTCGGAAAAGCCGTCTACACGACCCTAACCTGTGATTTTTCCCCTCAATACGTCACCATCAACAGCTCATACCGCTCTTAAGCCTTGTTTAAAGATTTTTTTAACCGCCTCGGACCGCATATAACTTTCCCGCCGGGGCGCTTTTTTACTTTATCCGCTTGGGCCTTGCCAGCCAAAAAAGACCTAAAAACCGTGACTTTAAAATTTTTCAAAGTTAAGCTGTTAACCTACCTCAAGATCTGGTAAACTAACATTCGTTAAAATTTCCCAAATAATTTTATTCTTAATTTTGGCCAGCCTAGGGGGTCCTAGAGAGTCCGAAAAAAACGTCTTGAAAGCTAACTTTGCTAAGCGTCTAAGTGTCAGTTTACAAATGTGAACGTTGAGGTGCCAAGCCTATTGAAAGGGACGACACATACCGCTCCAATGTAGCCCCCTATAGGAGCTTAGTAATTTTAACATTAATCCAAGTTATTATATGGTTGGAGCAGAGAGTTAAATAGAAACCTCAAAAGAACTAATGTTAAGATCTTTAAGGGTATGCTAAAACTTAATTACAAATCGAAAGTCGCTACCAGCCGCAACGTGGGGAAAAAAGACTTGGTGAACGGTTACGCGTCTAAAAAATCTTATTCGAGCCTAGGCGATATAATTTTTTTAGACTTATTATAAAAAACAATCAAAGGGATGAATTATTAGTGAGCCGGATGATTTAGCAAAAAGACAAATTGCAAACGGCTTTAACTATTGTCCCATTTTTTTTCTTCTTCATTTTAAAGGAGGTTAGTATGTTCTCTAAGCGTCTTCTTACAGTCGCCTTGTTTCTCGTTTTATCAACCATCTTAACCATCTCTCTCCAAGCCGCCCCTGCTAAGGAAATCCAAACGGCCGAACCCTTTAGCGGCAAAGTGATCCTCGATGGTCTCCAATCCCCTTGGGGCATGATTTGGGGCCCTGAAGGCAAACTGTGGATCACCGAACGGGAGGCGAAACGAGTTATAGAAGTTAACCCCGTCACCGGCGAAAAGGTCACCTTGGTGGAAATTGACGAGATTAAAACTGGTCCCCAGCACGAAGGCCTTTTAGGCCTCGCCTTAGCTCCGGATTTCGACTCATCTAAGTTAGTCTATCTAACTTATACCTATCTTAATGGAGACAAAGAACTCCACAAAATCTCTAGCTACAAATACGACCCCAAGACTAAAAAACTAACCGATCCCAAAGATATAATCGCCGGGATACCTGCTGGAAGCGACCACCAGGGCGGTCGCTTGGTTTTTGGCCCCGACAAAATGCTCTATCTAAGCAAAGGGGAACTTGGTCACAATCAAGGTGCTAACCGCTGTAAACCCAACGAAGCCCAAAGGCTTCCCACAGCCGATGAAGTTACCAAAAAGGACTACTCAGCTTACGTAGGTAAAGTCCTGCGCCTTAAGCCAGACGGCTCTATTCCCGACGATAACCCCACTATAGGCGGCGTTCGCAGCCACGTCTTCACCGTTGGTCACCGTAACCCTCAGGGACTTAAATTCATCGGCGACCTTCTTTTTTCCGTCGAACAAGGCCCCAGCACTGACGACGAGCTTAACCTCCTCGTCTCCGGCGGCAACTATGGCTGGCCTTTAATAGCCGGCTACCCCGACGACCAAGCTTATGGGTTCATTGATTGGTCTAAAGTGGAAGGTTGCGATAAAATAGCCCCCTCCGTCTATATACCGGCCGATAAACCCATCGTCAAAGAGACTTCGCATGATCGTAAGGATTTTAAGGAACCAATCAGAACCTTCTACACCATGCCAAGCAATTACAATTTTCAGGACGCCAAATTTGGTCAGCTGGCTTATTTAGGTTGGGCTACCATCGCACCCTCTAGCCTAGACTACTATCCACCAGATGGTCCGATTAAGGCCTGGCAGAACTCGATTATTATCTCTAGCCTCAAAAATGGGGCCCTATATAGAGTGCCACTTAGCGCCGATCAAAAACAAGCCCAAGGAGATATTGTTAAATATTTCCACACCGCCAACCGCTACCGTCAGGTCCTCGTGAGCCCCGACGGCAAATCAATTTACGTCATAACCGATAAGGCTGGAAACATGCTAGATGAAAACGGCTTGCCAACGCAAAAACCGGCTAATCCTGGCTCTTTACTAGTTTTCGAATACACTGGAAAGTAATTTTTTTACGTTAATTCACAAACAGACCTATATTTAGAGTTATTTTGATTAAACGAAAAGTAACCGTTCACCAAATCTTTTTTCCCCACGTTGCGGCTGGTAGCGACTTTCGAGTTTTAATTAAGTTTTAGCATACCCTTAAGTTCTTAACATTAGTTCTTTTAACGTTTCTACTTAGCTCTCTGCTCCAACCATATATTTTAACTTTGATTAATGTTAAAATTACTAAGCTCCTA
>JAITQT010000395.1 GCA_031288745.1 Deltaproteobacteria bacterium | reverse complement strand
ATAGTCGACTCCACCAAGGTGCGCGACGAGAGGGATATTTTGTCCAAAATACAAAACAAATATCAAGCCTGGAGTGTCTGGTTGGTTTTGGTCAGCCCTAACATATTGTAACTATTAATTATCTTGCCGCCTCTGGCATCACCTCCGGCCCGTAACGGGCGTCGTAAAGAGGTGGGTTTCGTAAGAATCTGCTTCCGTTAAAAGGGGCAACAATAACTGAGATAACGGATGACGAAATTCAATTAAGGCTTAGCTTTGAAGAATATAAAGAATACCTTGAAGTTTTTGGCGCAATCATGGCGGACGGCATTAAACGAACTGGTTTAGCTAAAGCCGAGTACCGCAATGTTGTATCTGTGACCGAGCAAGAATGGGAACTCAACAACAATGTTCCACATACTATGTATGTCATTGAGAATAAATACATTGACGGAACAATCATTTGGCAAGACAAAAGAGGTAATAATTTTTGGTAAGACAAAAATGGAGCTATTTATCGAACTTCGCCGAATTCTCAACCAAAGGGAATAGCAAAATCGTTGTCTGAATATGTTTTAACCCGCAAATAACCACTTCGCAAATAGCTCTTCTATTACTGGGACCACAGCGTTAGCACCATGGGCTGCGGCGCGGCGCTTTCGACGGTTACGGACGAAATCAACCGCAATTGAGGTCTATCTGAATCAGAGTTGGCTGAAGCTGTTGATGGGAAAGTAGGTTTCAGTGATTTGAGCTTGGTAACCTGTCCCCTTATGGGCATCATAGCCAGCATCAGGATCCGTAGGGGATTGAATAGATACGGGCGATACTTCCTTAGGGGGTTTTAGGCTGACTTTGACCTCACAAGCCTCAGGAGCTTCGGAATGAGTGACGATAATTAGTATTATATTATTACACTTAGTTGAATTAACTTCAAAATCTAATTAAAAATCATTTATAAAAATGTAATATCCAAAGAGCTACTTTTTAGCAATTATTTTTTATTTAGATTAATTATTTAATAAAAATTCTAAATAATTATTATAATTTTTATACCTGATAAATAAACTATTACTTCTAAAAAATCTAAATGTAAAGAAAACAAACATTTAATTAATTAATTAAAATATGATATATTACATGTCTAAACTATAAATTAAATTTATATGATTATTTTAATAATAGAGCATTTGATTCGTTTTAATCCCCTAGGCTTATATTTATGGCGTTCTCAAAATTAACCATTAAAGAAGTAACCAGATAAATACCCAAAATTATCGAATTATCGGTGCAAAAGATTTAGATTATTAAGCCTCATGATGATTCTCTTTAGGTATGGGAAGAAATCCGTCATCTATTGGCAGTACTTTTCAAAATGGTTATATTCTTATGCTAAGAACGCACCCCAAAGAATTCAAGCAATAGTAGCCTGGCCGCAATGGCCTACACCTTGCATATTTTCTAACTCCGAAACTCGGGCTAGCGCCACTTTCCCCCCTACAATCCTCCCTAGCGGCTCACCTAACTATCTTCGTTGTCCGATGTTCTATATCATGAATCCATGATTTTTTTGACCGAGACTCATATTAGTTTATTGTATCATGATCGGGCTAGAACTTGCCCACTTAAAGCACATTATATTGATAATCGCTGAGAAATTCGTGATAATTTATTATAGTTTTAGCCATAATCCCGTATACGACTCCAAAGAGCACTTAAAGACTTGAGAGAAAAAAAAAATTTACTCTTTTTTCCTCCCTCGAAGCGATACTATAACCTAAGTTCGTGGTATAATGGTGACCGAGTTGACGGCGGCCCGCCGCGCTTGATAAGAGATTTTAAAGCTTTCTACCGCACTCTGCCCCATCGCCTCGGGAAAGGATAAAAACTACCAATGGGCTTTAAGCTTTCTGAGAAGCCTTTTTTAGGCACACCTTTTTTAGATTAAAGGTAAGGACGCCAGTTACTGCCTCGCTAAAGGCGGAATTTTTGGCGAAGAAGAACCAATGAACTCTTTCTCTCTCACGGCCCGGACGACCGAGGTTATTTTAGCTACCTTCGCCTTAATGGTAGTTGGTTTTATTTGCTCTTGCTCTATTAGCGTACCTGGTGAAAAATTAGCCCCGGTGACCTCCGACGCCATACAGATGGTACCTGGAAGTCTTAAGGTTACAGTGGTCGAATACCACAGAAATTTAATTAGCCAGGACCACATTCGCGTGGTCGGCACTGTGGTTAACCTTACGGGCCAATCAGTGCAAGGGGCCTATTTATCTTGCACTCTCCACGACCAAAACGGTTCACCCACGGCTTTCGGTGAAAGCCACGTCTCCCCTACTTATCTGGCGGCCAACGCCACAGGAACCTTTGAGTTCGTAGGCATGTTAAAAAACAAAAAAAAATTATCGGCTACCTGGCTCGTTTGCCAATCTCGCCTCTCCTCGGCTTATAATAAATGAACTAATAGTGTCCGTTCACAAATGTGAACGCTGCGGTGCCAAGCCTATTGAAAGGGACGACACATACCGCAGCAATAGCCCCCTATAAGAGCTTAGTAATTTTAACATCAATCAAAGTTAAAATATGATGGTTGGAGCAGAGAGCTAAGTAGAAACGTTAAAAGAACTAATGTTAAGAACTTAAGGGTATGCTAAAACTTAATTACAACTCTAAAGTCGCTACCAGCCGCAACGTGGGGAAAAAAGACTTGGTGAACGGTTACAACTAATATAAATTTTTCGAAGCATAAAAAGTCCCCTTTATCAGTCCTTAAATTTACAATATAGCCTTATTACTAGTTAATTTTTAGACTATTTTGCTTTTCAGAAGTTTTACGCTTCGATTAAAATTAACCTTATTACTTATATTATTAATATAACAATAAACACATAATATTAACTATTTTTCTTCAAAATAAAGGAAATATTTATCATGATTGTTTCGGTTTTTTAACGTGATTTACCTTAAAACTAAAGAACAAATTGAAAAAATTAGGCTAAGCGGACAATTGGCCGCCCAAACTCTTGATTACGTCGCCCCGCTCTTGGTCCCGGGCATAACCACCAAGCAGATTGATAAACTCATCTACGACTTCATCGTCGAAAGAGGGGCCTACCCCGCTACCTTAGGCTACGGGGGCAGCCGCTTGGCGAACAAACAAAAGCCTTTTCCAGCCAGCTGCTGCATTTCTATTAACAACGTGGTGGTTCACGGTATCCCCGGGACCACAAAAATTAATGACGGGGATCTAGTTAAAATTGACGTCACGACAATTTTAGACGGCTATTTCGGCGACACTGCCAGAACTTTTTTGGTTGGAAACGTTTCGGACAATGGGGTTAGACTATGTCAGGCGACAAAAAAATCTCTCGATTTAGCTATCGAAACCGTTAGGCCAGGCTCTAGGATAGGTGACATCGGAGCGGCTATCCAAGAATACATTGAAGCCCAAGGCTTTTCAGTGGTTCGTTTTTTCGTAGGCCACGGAGTAGGTTTAAAGTTTCACGAAGATCCCTCCGTGCCCCACTTTGGCCAGAGAGGTACCGGCTATAGACTAAGGTCAGGCATGGTCTTTACCATAGAGCCGATGATTAACGAAGGTGTTTTCGACGTAAAAATCCTTGAGGACGGTTGGACCGCAGTAACCGTAGACGGTAAACTTTCGGCCCAATTCGAGCACACGGTAGCTGTAACTGAAGACGGCCACGAGATTTTAACGCTACCTTAAAGTAGGTGTCCGTTCAAAAATGTTAACGTTTAAGGGCCCGTTCACAAGAGAGAACGTTGCGGTGCCAAGCCTATTTGAAAGGGACGACACATACCGCAACAATAGTAGCCCCCTATAGGAGCTTAGTAGTTTTAACATTAATCCAAGTTAAAATATATGGTTGGAGCAGAGAGCTAAGTAGAAACTTCAAAAGAACTAATGTTTAGATCTTAAGGGTATGCTAAAACTTAATTGCAACTCGAAAGTCGCTACTAGCCGCAACGTCGTGAAAAAAGACTTGGTGAACGGTTACTAAATTAGCATTTAAAAGAACTAAGTTAGCCTCATTACCTAAACTATATCTTAAAGTCTTCCTAACCTTATGGCCGTATCTCCACTAAGGTTTTCGAAAAAAGGATGGTCAAAGTGCCCTTGGCCGGCGATAGTGACGCAAACATATTTACCTATCTAGAGAAAGTAAGACCAATAGGCCTCTGTCTTAAGACTTGGCCTAAATCCTTAGCCTGGGCGGTCTTTAGTTTATGACCAACAAAACTCAATTCGAAGATACCACGCCCGAAGGCCTCTTTGAGATGGGCAAGAAATTTTATCTCACTGGCCCCGATCGCCAGCAAGATCCACAATTGGCCGTTGACTTCATAGAACGTTCCGCTCGGATGGGTTTTTCTCCAGCCCAACGCCTGTTGGGTCTTATCTACCAACAAGGCGAATTAGTGCCCTCGGATCTCTCTTTAGCTCGACAGTGGCTAACTATGGCCGCAGCCAACGGCGATACCCAGGCAGCCTTCGCCCTGGCCTTAATGTACGCCCAGGGCCATGGAGTGGAAAAAAACTGGTCCATGGCCCATCGAATCCTCTGCCGCCAAGACCTCTTGGCTCTGCCGGAGGCCTTGGAGCTTAAAAGGCGGCTTAAGGACGAGTTAATTAGCTTATACCCTAATATTTCTCAAGAACTAGAAAAGGCTGAGCGGCCCTATCGCTTAAACCTTAACCGTCGCCAAACTCGCTTCATTTTGCCTTTTTTAGATAATGGCCGCTCCGATAACGATCACGAGGAATTCGACGCCTGGCTCTCGCTCAATCTTGGTCGACTTACGGCCAACCAGGCCTTGACGAGATTACTTTCGCACCTGAAAAACTATTATCAATCCATGCTCGCCCTTTATTCGGGGGCCGCCGACGCCAAACGATGAGTTTAAAAACCCTTGCCCCCTCTTTACTTCAACGTTCCGACGAGATAGGCTTAGAAAAAATACTGCTCTTTCCCCATAAGCTCTCTTCTCTTTGGCTAAATCGCGAGGGGGCCGATCTTAGCTACCCTATCTCGGTGGAGCTAAGCTTAACTAATAACTGCGATCTTTCATGCCCATGGTGCTCTGATCTTAAATTACGACAAACCCTCCCCGATCTCTTAACGGCCGAACTTTTAGAAGATCTTTTTATAGATTTATCCCTTGGCGAGACCCGTGGGGTGACTATAGAAGGGGGCGGAGAGCCAACCCTATCGTGGTTATTTGAAATTGCCGTTGAAAAGGCACTTAAATCGGGGCTTAAGCTCGGGCTGATTACCAATGGAATCCGCCTATTTGGGCCCCCCTTGGGTCAAGATCGCTGGGCCGAGCTGGTTAGTCAATTTCAGTGGGTTAGAATTAGTTTAGACGCTGGCGATCGAAATAATTACTTAGCCCTTAAAGGGCGCGACTATTTTGAACAAGTCTTAGATAACTTATCTAAGCTTACTAATCTTACCCCTAGGCCTACCGTGGGGGTGGGTTACGTGCTAACTAATCTAAACGATAGGCCCGATTCGCTCTTAGCCTTAGCCTTGCGGTTAAAAAAAATCGGAGTCGATTACCTCCACCTTAGGCCGGTGGTCGATCACGCCGAGCTAGAAAGCCAAAATTCAGCTGACTTTTTAGCCAACATGGCCGATAACGCTTTTGCCGTAAATCTTGGGGCCATGAAAGATAACCTAGGTAAAGGCAACGACGGCCTGCCGTGTCTAGCCCACAGCTTATCGTGCGTTATCGCGGCCGACGGCTCGGTCTGGCTTTGCGGCCGACGGGATTTTGATTTGCCAGCCGGATCCTTAGGTAGCCTAACCGAACAAAGCTTTAAACAAATCTGGTCGGGCCCAAAGCGCCTTAAGCGGGTAGCTTTAGCGGCCAAAGGCGAAGATTGTTTAGTTCGCTGCCCTCAATGCCGCATGACTAAATACAACCGTTTGCTCCATAACCTTGAGAAGATTAAAACTAGGGACTTTATATGAACATCCGACCCGGCCTGCCGCCCCCTCAACGATTGGGGGCAGTTGTGATCGAGCGGATAGACCGCGGAGACAACGATTATGTAGTCACCTTTCTCACTAGAGAAAATGGGCTAATCGCAGCGTTGGCTAAAAACGCCCGCCATAGCGTAAGACGCTTTGGCGATGGCCTTTTAAATCCTGGCCGAGCGGCTTGGTATTATATTAGGAGCCGGCCCAACGCAGCTCTCTCTTTCGTTGAGCGAGGCGAGGTGAACCCTAGGGCCCCTCTCCTTCCCCCTCACCCAGTTTGCGCGGCTTTGGCCGCTAAGGCCTTAGAGCTAGTTAAGGCCTTTGAGAGCCAAGCCTCTCCGGCCGAGGGCTCTTTTAACCTAATTTTGCGCCATTTTAAGGCCCTTTCTGATTTAAATAATTTTAGTCCGCCCGCTCTAAAGGCTAGACGCTTATCTATAGGCTTTGTCAAATGCTACCTAGAGCTAGCTGGTTTTGGGCTAAATTTAACCGCTGAGGGGAACGCCTTAGAACTTAAGCCGCCCCAATGGGGAGACCCTAATTACTCTAACCAAGCGGATGACCCCATTTGGCCCTTAAACTGTAACTTACTTAAGGCATTAGAGCTAACTAATCGCCACGACGCTTGCCCCGAGCTAGAAGAGGGCGATATCTCTCTAGCCGAGAGCTTTTTTGAACATAGGGCCAGCCTTGATGCCGGACGGGGCTTTAAGAGCCTAAGAGTGCTAAAGCAGTTATTAGGTTCTTAACCGCTCTCTAGTCCTTTTTTTCCGCTAGCTTAGCTAGAGGTTATCTTTTTAGCGGTAATATAGTTTTTTGCTCCCCTTGATATTTTAACCGCGCTCTTTTGAGGCTACTTTTGAGGTCGGTATTTTAGCTATTATGGTCGGTTTTTAAAACTCGATTCATATAATAATTAATTCTATAAGATGAGAAATAGCCCTGACAACCGTTGTTCCTAGTAATTTAGGCTTAGCGCCTTAAAGTTTTTAATTAAAGAAGTTATCACCGAACTCTTAAGTTCTCCTCCCTAAAACTTACTATTTGCAATTTATGGGGCTATTTAAGCTATAATTAAAACTATCGCTTTAGGGAATTTAATAATAAGATAGGCTAATGGAGAGGCTGCATAAATTTTTAGCTGAGGCCGGAGTGACCTC
Organism: Deltaproteobacteria bacterium; assembly: GCA_031288745.1. Lineage (GTDB taxonomy): Bacteria > Desulfobacterota > Desulfarculia > Adiutricales > Adiutricaceae > JAITQT01. The sequence continues at coordinate 7,500 of JAITQT010000395.1, read as the reverse complement.
AAGGCGCGGGGCCGAGGAATTAATTCGTCGAGGTCGAGTGACTGTGGACGGTAAAACGGTCTTTGACCTGGGTCGCCGTTTAGATCCCTCAGTCAGCCTCGTCACTGTGGACGGTCAAAGGATTAGTTTGGTTGAGGTAAAGCATTATTATATTTTTTACAAGCCCGCAGGTTACCTGACCACTTTAAGCGACCCTCAAGGTCGACCGACTATCAAAACTTTTTTGACTAATCTCCCCGTAAGGGTCTATCCAGTTGGTCGCCTTGATAAAGACGTCTCTGGCTTACTAATCCTTACTAATGACGGTGAACTGGCCAAAAGGCTAATGCACCCTTTCTATATGGTGCCTAAAGTCTACCACGCCCGGGTCGAGGGTCGCGTAGGGCTTAAGGCCTTAGAGATTCTCCGCAGCGGCCAAATTCTTATAGACGATAAAAAAGCAGCCCCGGCCGAGGCGACCATTTTGACCCAAGGACCCGATAAAGGCTGGCTGGAGCTAACCCTCACCGAGGGGCGTCATAGGCAGGTTAAACGGATGTGCTCTTTTGTGGGCCATAAAGTTATAGAACTAAAAAGAGTCTCCTATTGCTTAATCAACTTACCACCTTTTCTTACCCAAGGTCAAATAGAAACCCTTTCGGAAGAGCAAATCCTGATTCTTAAAAAAAAAGTGGGCCTAGCTTAGTTTGTTTAAGATCGAAAGCTAATTAAAGTTTTATGAGCCAAAAAAACTTTAAACATCTCCTTGAGGCTGTCAAAAATTCCCCGCCCTTAGCCATGGAAGGTCGGGTAACTAAAGTGGCCGGTTTAGTCATCGAAGGAGACGGTCCCTCGGCCTCGGTAGGCGAAGTGTGCCGCATCCAAAGGGCCGACGGCTCTTTACTGGAGGCCGAAGTAGTCGGTTTTCGAGATAAAACTATCCAACTTATGCCCATAGGTAGTATGGACGGTCTAACCTTGGGGGGTCGCATTATGAGTAGCGGCCGCTCGGCTACCGTCGAGGTGGGCCCAGGGCTTTTAGGCCGAGTGCTCGACGGCCAAGGTCAGCCCATGGATAACCTTGGGCCCATAGAGGGTGAAGCCCATTACCCAGTAAAAAACGTCCCCGGTAACCCTTTAGAGCGCCAGCGCATCAAAAACCCAATGGACGTGGGGGTAAGGGCCATTAACGCCCTTCTAACTTTAGGCCAAGGCCAGAGGGCGGGTATATTCGCCGGTAGCGGGGTTGGCAAAAGTACCCTGATGGGTATGATCGCCAGGCACATGAAAGGAGACGTCAACGTTATTGCCTTAGTTGGCGAGCGCGGTCGCGAAGTTAGGGAATTTTTGGAAAAAGACCTCGGTCCCGAAGGGCTCAAACGCAGCGTGGTGGTGGCTGCCACCAGCGAGCAACCGGCCCTAGTGCGCATGCGCGGGGCCTACGTGGCCACCGCCATTGCCGAATACTTTCGCGATCAAGGCCGCCACGTGGTCTTAATGATGGATTCGGCCACGCGATTTGCCTACGCCGCTAGAGAAGTGGGGCTCTCCATTGGGGAGCCAGCTACAACTAGAGGCTACACCCCTTCTGTCTTCGCTATCTTGCCCCAGCTTTTAGAGCGAGCCGGCTGCTGGACTAATGGGAGCATTACTGGTCTCTACACCGTTTTAGTTGAAGGAGACGATATGAACGAGCCGGTGGCCGACGCCATGCGCTCGATTTTAGACGGCCATCTAGTACTGCGCCGGGAGATAGCGGCCCGCAACCAATTTCCAGCCATAGATATTTTATCTAGCATCAGCCGCTTGATGACCGATTTAGCTGCTCCAGACCACTTGGCCGCAGCGGCCCGCTTTAAGGATATTTTATCAGTATGGCGTCACAACGAAGATATGATTAACATTGGTGCCTATCAAAAAGGTTCTAGCCAGGAAATCGACCAAGCCATTGTTTACCAACCCCGCTTCGTCTCTTTCCTCAAACAACCTTTCGACCAAGCCGTCTCTTTAGCTCAAGCCAAATTAGAACTATTGGCCGTGACTGCCCCCTCTCCCCAAGGCGGGGCGACTAGATAGGCTAAAGGGTCAAAGAAAAAAATTATTATCTAATTTTATCTATTATATCTGCTATCATTTAAATTTTTGTCTTTAAATACTTTGTATTATCTTGGCCCCTTTTTAGCGGCCGATTATCCTTGAGGGGTCGATGCCGTTTTTTAGTTTATTTTTCAGCCACTTAAAGCGCCTTAGGGGCTCTTCTCTATTTTTGGCCTTATTCTTGCTTGTTTTGATTTTGGGCCTTTCTGAGTCCCTTGGAGCTTCTGAGCTAGGAGCTGACCCACGAATTGAGGGCCAAAAACTTTCTATTTTCTGGGTCTTGCCATTTGTAGCCATGCTCCTATCTATTGCCCTCTTTCCACTTTTAGCCTCCCATTTCTGGGAGCGCCACTATGGCAAAGTCTCTTTCTTTTGGGCTTTAGTCTTTATTATTCCGGCCTCGCTCCTAATAAACTTTCAAACTGCGGCCTATTCGTTAGTTCATACGGTTATAGAAGAGTACGTTCCTTTTATTATCTTACTCTTGGCCCTTTTTGCCATTTCCGGGGGCATTAGACTTAAAGGCTCTTTAAACGGCACCCCGACCCTTAACTCTATTCTTCTCTTAATCGGGTCTATCTTAGCTAGCCTAATGGGCACCACCGGGGCTTCCATGCTCCTAATTCGCCCCTTTTTGGCCGCCAACACCCATCGCCGTTATCGAGTGCACACGGTCGTCTTTTTTATTTTTTTAGTCTCCAACATCGGAGGCTCTCTAACTCCCTTAGGCGATCCGCCTTTGTTTCTTGGTTTTCTCAAGGGAGTGACCTTTTTTTGGACAGCCAGCCATCTCTGGTGCCAAACTTTATTTTTAATCGTTGCCTTATTAATAATTCATTTTTTTATTGATTCTTATTTATTTAAAAAAGAAGGGAGACCTTCTTCCCCTTCTTCCTCGGAAAAATTTGGCTTAGAAGGGGCCTACAACTTTTTTCTCTTACTAGGCGTGGTTGGCCTAGTTCTCTTAAGCGGGCTTTGGAGGAGCGAAGGTTACGTCTCTATTTGGGGCTCCATTCATTACCTTTTTTCTGACCTAACTAGAGACGCGGGTTTAATATTTTTAACATTTCTGACTGTAGCCATAACCCCTAAGGCTGTTAGGATAGCCAACCACTTTAATTGGGAGCCCATTAAGGAAGTTGCTAAGATCTTTTTTGGCATCTTCGTGACCATGATCCCGGCCATCGCCATCCTCAGAGCTGGTCAGGCGGGAGAGCTTAAGTGCCTAATCGGTTTGGTTACCGACGCCGAGGGTTTGCCGGTTGACGTAGCCTACTTTTGGCTCACCGGGGCCTTATCAAGCTTTCTTGATAACGCTCCGACTTACTTAGTTTTCTTTAATACCGCCGGCGGCGAAGCCCAAAGCCTTATGAGCCAAATACCTAGGACTCTAGCCGCCATCAGCTGCGGGGCCGTTTTTATGGGTGCGAACAGCTATATTGGCAATGCCCCTAACTTTATGGTCCGCTCCATTAGCCAATCTCGGGGCGTCAAAATGCCAAGCTTCTTTGGCTATCTCTTATGGTCGTGCGGTATTTTAATCCCTTTGTTCGTTATCGTATCTTTTATATTTTTTAGATAAATACCCTTTTTTGACCTTATTAAACTTGATCGTACGGAAAAAACCCTGTTTTTAAAGTTAGGAGCTACTTTTGACACAATATACAAGGATATATTAAACTATAAAACTCAGCATCTTGTGTTAAAAATTAGTCAAAAAGAGAATAACTGTTTTTTTTAATCAACCTTTATCAATGACCTAATTGTTCACCAAGTCTTTTTTTTCCCACGTTGCGGCTGGTAGCGACTTTCGAGTTGTAATTAAGTTTTAACATACCCTTAAGATCTTAACATTAGTTCTTTTGAGGTTTCTACTTAGCTATCTGCTCCAACCATATATTTTAACTTGTATTAATGTTATAATTCCTAAGCTCCTATAGGGGGCTACATTGTTGCGGTATGTGTCGTCCCTTTCAATAGGCTTGGTACCGCAACGTTCTCAATTGTGAACTGGCCCTTAAACGTTCACATTTGTGAACGGACACTCAATGACCATGACCTTAACCGCCATGAAAAAATTACTGGGCGCATCATTATTTTTAGTTCTATTTTTTTGCCCGACCCTTGCCCCGGGCCAGGACGATAGCGATCTGGTCTCTATTTATTCCGACGAAGGCTACGCCGATCCTCCTCCTAACCAATCTTTAACCCCGCCTGCAGCCCCAATTGCTCCGACTGCTCCGGCGACCCCAGTAATTTCGCCTAATACCACTAATAGCCCAAACTCGGCTTCTCCTTCTTTATCTGGCCCCCTAACCCCGGCCCCGCCGCCTCCTCCACCCACAGCCTCGCCTTATGAAATTACTTTGCCTCTGGCCCCTCCTCCCCAACCATCTCCCGCGCTTTCGACCGAGAGGGGGGTGAGCGCCTTTGATTCTATAGATGATCCCTTTGATCCCTTACCCACGACTTTAACCGGTGGCCAAAACCATAGCCCTACGGCTAACCCTAGGCCCACCCCAGCCCCTCTTAGCCCACAGGTGCCCCCTAGCGCTGATACGGCTCCTATTAGCCCATCAACGCCCCTGGCTACGGCTAATAGCTCGGGGCCAAACGATCTGGCCATAGTTGAAGACGGCTTAGGCCCACAACCCCCCGCGTCAGACGCTCGTCTTACTGGCGGACAAGTGCTGACCCCACCTCCTCCAGCCTGGCGTAGGGAAGCGGCGGAAAATCCTAGCGTAGGCAGCGTTGGCGGACCACTTCCAGAGTTCGATCAAAGTCAGGGCCGGTGGCAATATATGGAAATTGGCGAGTTTGATAGGCCTAAAAACGCGGCCGGACCCAAAGCGCCTCAAGGCCCTCAACCCTCGCCCACTTCAACGCCTTCGGCCCCTTCTTCTTCCCCTCCGGTGCCTAATCGACCCATCCCAAACGAGCCTCCCGAGAGGGCTATAGTGAGAAATCTTTTTTCCGATATGATCCATACATCGATCGGGGAAAATTCGGTCGTCAACTCTCCCTCTGGCTCTCCCGCGCCTCCACCCGCCTTTAACGTTCAGACGATGAGCTTACCAGCGCCTCCGGCCAATATCACTAGCCCAGCCAAGGTTAATTCTGCTCCCGCGCCAGCTACCGTTGCCCCACCGCAGGTGCCTCCAGCTTCTACCCTACAGCCGATCCCTAGCTCTCAAATATCCACCGCTAGAATGCAAGCGGCCCGCTCAGCCTTAACCCCTGGGGAGCTGGCAATCTCACGAGCAGGCTCTCTCTTAGCCAAACAGGGCCTTAAGCCTACCCTTAAAACCGCCGAGGTCTTAACTCCTTCGCCCTCTGAGCGCCTCCAGACTTCTATCTATCCTCAGTTTGCCGAGCGTGAGCCCTCTTCATCCTCCCCCAAAATTTTAACGTCTTCTTTAGAAGACGAGCCTCGCGCCATAGCTCCGGTTAGAAATAAGCCTTCGCCTAGGACTTCTTCTGCGCCCGAGCCTAAATCTTTTACGGACTCAAATATCTCCAACTCCGCTTCTAAGCTCAAACCTAAAGTAAAGCGTAAGAGTTCGGCCACTTTAAAACCCAATCTAACCATAACTCTTATAAACGAGACCACCAGGCCTGAAGCCGCCGAAGATTATAAGGCCGTTTTAAGCCAGATGGGCTATAGAGTAGTTTCCATTAGCCAAAGAGCGCCTCAAGGCCCGCCAGGGCAAACTATCATTGCTTATGGCTCTGGCAAAAAGGCCCAGGCCTCGGCCTTAGCTAAAAGGCTTCCTGGCCATCGTAGTCTAGTCTCTTCGCCCTCGACTACCGATGCGGTGGTGGTCATTAGATGAGCCCCTTAGGGCTGGTTAACCGCACAGGAGGCGTTCAGACCATTCTTTTGGAGAGAGATAAACGCTATAACCAACTTATGGAAGAGCGTTTCGGCTCTAACTTTACCCAATATAGGATTAATTGGGCTAAGGCTGGAAAAGGCCAGAGCCCAATAGAGTTTCCTTTAAGTCTGGATTTAGCCATAAATAGCGGCTGCCAACTAAGTTGCCTTATGTGCCCGCTACCTTCCAAGCCAAAATGGAAGACTTATAAGCCCATGGACCAAGGGCTTTTTTTTAATTTAATGGCCCAAGCTCGAGAACATAACCTCCCAGCCGTAACCTTTGGCCTAGGTAGCGAACCGCTCTTAAACCCCTCCGTAACCAATTGGATAGCTTTAGCCGTTAACAGCGGCGTTATGGACATTCGGCTAGGCACCAACGGTCAGGCCTTAACTCCCCAAACGACCCAGAAGATAATTGATAGCGGCCTTACGCGCTTAGAGATTTCAGTTGACGCAGCTGAGGCCCAAACCTACGCTCAAATCAGACGTGGGGGAGATTTTGATAAACTAACTAGAGCGATAGAATATTTTTTAGAATTAAAAACTAAAAAAAACTTAATTTTTCCTCTCCTACGATTAAGCTTTTTAAAACTGCCCCAAAATAAATTTCAATTAAAACCTTTCCTCAAGCTCTGGTCCACTCGGGTTGATATGATCTCTATCCAAAAGCCCCTTAGCTTTCCCGAGGCCGAGCTTAAGCTTAAGCGCATTTCAAAAAAAACCTCGCCTTCTCTCCCCCCTACACCCTCCTTTAGGCCGCTTTGTCTTCAACCTTGGCAAAGACTTTCCGTTGACCCCTTCGGAGGCTTCTGGCCCTGCTGTAGCTGGTACGGCGAGACCCTTTTAAACTATAACGCCTTGGAAACCGTTGTTTCTACTCTCTGGCTTGGCCCAACTATAACCGCCTTAAGACGCGCTCTCTCTCTAGGCCGTCCTCCCCGGGCCTGCCTTCTATGCCTTCAAAGCTGGGGCTAAAATACCTTTCCATTGTTCGGCTCTGAGATAAGACCAAATGGCTTAAAAAATTTTAACCTTCGTCTTTTTCTCCCCCTTACGATAGCCTAACCTAATTTTAGCAACCCGACGAAGTCTTATCCGCTATATTTAGGTTAGAGTGGACCAACTAAGTCTGGTTAATTATGAGCGATCATTTTAACCACTGCAATTTAAACCTCGGTTTTCTTGTTTTCTTTACCTTTATGCAAATTATTACTTAAAAATGTCAACCACCACCAGCTAAAGCTGGTGGCTTGAAATTGCGACTAAAGTCGCTTTTGAGCGGCTAAAGCCGCTTGAAAGAACTTCATCAAGTACCTCCGACTGAAGTCGGCGATCTGATCTTTTAGTATTTCGGATGATACTGTATCATTAGTAGCCCGACTACTCTTCTACTTCTACCTTAAACTCTTCATCGAGATGACTCTGGCGCTCAATGTATTCGACAATCACTTCGTCAGTAACATTATCACTACTACAGCAAAAGTACCCTCTAGCCCACATATCTCGCCCCCAATATTGTTTTTGCAATTTTGGAAATGTCATCATTG
>JAITQT010000227.1 GCA_031288745.1 Deltaproteobacteria bacterium | reverse complement strand
AATTTGTCCATATATTTCAATCGTTTACTCTTTTCGCGAGGGAACTTCGGCCTAAAAGTAAATTTTATCGGCCCTGAAAAGATTTTTATGTTTTAAGATTGCCTAAAAAGCTCATTCGTTGGGCTAGTTTATTGGTTATTTTTAGGACAAAAAAACCCTTCTATCTTTAAGACAAAATTGGGCCTCCCAACACCTATAAATTTATGCTAACCCCAGCGCCAGGCCTAAGAGGCTTACTAACTCTACCTATCTCCGAGATCATGATAAAAGCCACGCCTTTTACCAAAAGACTGGTTAATTCCTGCCAAGCTGTGGAGATAAAAAAACCGCCCGAGCCTTCCTGGCTGCCAGCGGATAAAACTAGACTTTTACACTTAGATATAGGCCTAGCCGAAGATGGCTTTGAACTAACTATAGCTAAGCTTAAGCCCTATTTCAAAGAAAAAGAGATCGCGCTTTTTAGTTGCGATCTGGGACCCTCGGCCGTAATGCGCCGCAGGACCATCCCTCTGAGCCCGGTTTTAAAATTACCAGAAATCAAAAGGCTTTTTGAGCGCTCTATCAAACTAATAAGAGAGATTTACGCCGGACCCATAGGGGTTGAAAACTATAATTACTTTCCCACCGGCCTCTACGAGCATATCTGTCAGCCTCAAATCATAAGCGAGCTAGTAGAAGAATTTGATATCTATTTGGTGGTCGATCTAGCCCACGCCGCCATCTCGGCCTATAACCTAAACGTGCCAATAGATAACTATTTAGAGGCCTTACCTTGGTCAAGGGTCCGAGAAATCCACCTCTCTACCCCCTTTATCCCTCTCCTAAAAGGGCCTATGGCCCTCGACTCTCACGACAGCCCCAAAAAAAGAGAATTCGACTGGCTAGTTAAGGCCTTAGACCTTTTTGAAAGTTCTAACCAAAACTTAAACCTCAATTCTCAGCTTAATAAAGCACTACCCCCGCCCTTTGTGGTCGTAGAATTTTATCGCTCTCATAACACCATTGTTAGAGTTTTTACTAAAACGGCCCAATATCTTAAAGAGCCGGAAGTGACCTTTAAATAGATGAGTAATACTATCTTAGGGCCAACTCAACTTGGAGAGTCATTTTTTTAATACCTGCCGTTTCCCAAGGCCTCTTTAAGAGCTTAGTTTTCCACCTCTCGCTCGACTGAAGAGAGGTAAATTAGTTACACTACCCTCTTTAGGACCAATATCGCATCACTGAAAATTTTAAGTCCCCTTAAATCCCTCTATTTCCCGGCATATCCCGTTAAAAATTTCCCTGGCCTCGTTTTCAGTTATTTTGGCTATCCCACAACCAACCTGGCGACCGAAGGCTTATCGGCAATTAGTTATCCTATCGGCCTAACCATCGGCTGCCGCCGACTACCTCTCTTGGTCTAGCGCGTCTAACCTTTTACAAGGCCCTATAAAAAACCCCTCGATAGTTCGAGGGGCTTTATAGAGTTTTAGCCGTCCGTTTTTCGAGTGTCAGTTCACCAATGTGAACGTTTAAGGGCCTGTTCACAAAAGTGAACCTTACGGGGCCAAACCTATTGAAAGGGACGACACGTACCACAACAATGTAGCCCCCTATAGGAGCTTAGTAATTTTAACATTAATCCAAGTTAAAATATATGGTTGTAGCAGAGAGCTAAGTAAAAACCTCAAAAGAACTACTGTTAAGAGCTTAAGGGTATGCTAAAACTCAATTACAACTCGAAAGTCGCTACCAGTCGCAACGTGTGGAAAAAAGATTTGGTGAACAGTTACATATTAGATAAGATTATACCTATTGATTTAATAATATAGATCCTGATTTACCCTATTCATTACTATTTTGTAAAAAAATTATAATAACTTCACCTAGTTAACCATGAGTATTTGGGTTAAAACCATCCTCAACTATCCAATTTGCGTTTGCACCTAACCATCATATATTTCAAGCTCCTAGCCCAATCCCCCCTAACTCAATCTAAGGTAGCCTTAACCTCTTCCCCTTTCGTCTGGTTGAATAATTGTAAGAAAGGGGCTTTCATTTCTTGACTAAACTTAACCCGCCAGAGCTTAATAAAGCCGTCGTGAACGATCTTATCTTTAAAGGGTAAAATAACGGCCTCGATTATCTGCGGCAGATCGAGCAAAAGTTCTTTAGCCACCGACCGCTCTAGGCCCTTTACGCCGTAGAGTGAAAATTGCCCCTCCTTTTCCACCGAAAAGAACACCGCATGCTCGGGCCTATACTCCATCACTATGAATATATTTGGTTTGTTTGACCAATACCACGATTGAAGTAAGTCCATTTTTTCAGTCGTTAGTTCCGGGGCCTCGCTATCAATATACTCTTCGATCAAACTCGGCTCAGCCCAAAGAGCCCGGCGTACTTCTAATAAGCGATCAAATTTTACTGGGTTAGGGTAAACTATCTCGATTTTCTCTTTTATGACCTTTTTCTTACTATTAACAAAAGCCAACAAACCATACCAGGTCTGATAGAATAGCTCGCACTCGCTAGCCGAGAGCCTAGAGGTCCCAGCCAGGTCTACTTTTAGGCAACAGCTTCTATATTTTTTGCCACTAGCGCAGGGACAAAGCTCATCCGGCTGAGGCTCAAAGGGCGTTTCAAAGGAAAATTCTGGTAAATCATGGCCGTGCTTGGCTATCTTCTGGCTAAGTTCGTTGGGAGTAAAGCCTTTATTGACCCAAAGACGAGAATTGTTTTTAGCCTCGGATAACAAAGTTAATAACTCATCTAGCTGCCGAGCATTAGTGAAAACTATATTATTTTTTTTAATTATTTTTTTAAATGTTACTGAATCAAAAGGAGTAAGGGAAAAGTCCTCTAGAGCTTGAAAGAAATTTATAAAATCAATGTTATCTTGCCACTGATCGCTAACATAGTTATAAAGTTTATGCCAATGCCCAACTTCTTTATTATCTCTATAGCCGTCTTTAGCGAACTTTAAAAAAGCCTCGCCTTTAGGCAAATACCTCGGCTTATCAAATTGCTCGGCTAAAAGTTTTTCAACCCAGTCAAAGTCGGGTTTGACCCGGCTGTTGACCAGATAGTTTTTATAAAAGCAATAGTTGGTGGCCGGGGTAACTAGGGGTAAAAGCAAATCGAAGATTTCTTTCTCAGAAGTCTTATCTGCGTTTCGCTGGTTAAAGATCATTACCAGATCTGAGATAGCAATAGCGCCGTATAAATTAATCGAGGCTCTAGCGTAAATATCTAGAGCGTCGCGGACGGCTAGGCGCTCAGGCGGACAAGGCACTATCTTTTCCTTAGGATTGTACCTACTAAATTCAATATTAACTTTAACTTTATCTTTATCTTTATTCATCTTCTTTCTCGTCGTTCGCCCCTCTTAACCTAAAGCTACAAAAAGCGAGTGACGTCCTTTCTTTAATATAAAGTGTTTAAGGCGGTCGATTTTGTCCACCTTGATATTACCAGTAAAAAGGATACCATTCTGGTTCGGTTTTACCACGAAAAAGTATACCACCCGTGGTCAAAAAAATAAAAATTACCTGAGGAGACCAAAATTTTGCTCTGGGCCTAAAAAATTTACTTTTAGGGAAAAAAATAACTTAAATATCGTCTGGACCGTGGACAAGTTTTCCGTCATTAAATTGGCCACCTTTAACCGTCTATGTTTCGACAAATTCTTCCAGCATAAACAGTAAAAGAGGCCAAAAATTCATGGTAGCCGCAGCCTCTGACTAAAAAGGGGCCGGTTGGGGAAAAGGTCTAACTAAAAAGGCTTAGGGCTCTTATAGGCCAGTCATGGGCCAAAAGTGCGGCTGAACGTTCGTTACTTTTGGCCCTAACTACTCTATCAACCGAGCGATGGGAAAAAAGCCCAATTTAGTTTACACTATCATAACGAAATTAGCTTTTTCAAGCCAAATAATTATCTTGGCCTTAAAGGCCCTCGTGGGGCTAGATAGATGGCCTAAATGAAGCCCTCTATCTAGCCCTTTACCTAAGTCAACAAAGCTTAATTAATTTTAGGTCTTTTTAGCCTGCTAAAAAGCCAAAAACCTAGAACCCCTGATGTTGTCCGCTTTTTTCTCTTTATGGTATAATTCCATCCATGATTGAATGAATATTATAGTTACCATCGCCGCTAATTCATCTTTCACTTAAAAACAAAATCTAAAACCAAAGCCAAAGCCTAAAGAGGCTGTTTTTTTGAGCTAACCTAAAACCCATATTCAAAGACATCGCCCTTAGCGGGAATAATCATGATCGCCGCCCATCAATCTTCTTGGCTCTTAGACCCAAGCGAACGCTTAAACCGCAAAAACGCCTTCGACGCCTCTTTAGTCGTGGGCACGGCTAAGTTTAACCGCGAAACTGGGAGGATAGACAAACCCCGCCCGCCCTTTAGCCAATTTATCGATCCCACCACCGGGCTCATCCAACTTGATATGCTTAGGCCCCGCAACTGCCCCGTTTGCGACGCCCCTCCCAAACAGGGCTTATTTGTTAAAGACGGCTTTAGGCACGTGCGCTGCCCTAACTGCGATCTTATTTACGTTAGCCTTATTCTACGAGAAGATCTGATGATCAAATTTTGGCGCGAGGAACTAAGCTGGATGAGCGTCTTAACTAGCGCCCCACAGATGTCCTTAGACAAGCTAAAATATGCTTACGGCTTAGATTTAGTCGCCAATTACCTCTCCGGGGTTAAGCTCTTAGACATTGGGGCCGGCACGGGTTCGTTTTTAAAACAAGCCCAAGAAAGAGGCTGGGAAACTACTGGGATAGAGCTTAACACCGAATCGGTTGAAAATCTACTTAAAGAAGGCATGAGAGTTATCGTCAAACCTCTTGAGATTGCTGATTTGCCCTCCAAATCTTTTGATTTAGTCTCCATGTGGGAGGTCTTAGAGCATTTGGCCGATATTCGTTCTATCTTACAAGAAGCTAAAAGATTATTAGTAAGCGACGGATTACTTTTACTCTTAGTGCCCAACGCCGGCTCTTTAGTTACTAGAGTCCTCCACGAAAAGAGCGATACCTTTGGCGGCCACTCCCACTTAAACCACTTTAATCTAAAATCTCTGACCACCCTCTTAACCAATCTTAACTTTGAGATTGTCGAACTGGAAACGGTTGTGACCGAACTAGGGACCATTAATAATCACCTAAATTTTGAAGACCCTTACTTAGGGGAGGCTAGTCATTTTTTTCCCTTTCTAACTCCAGAGTTTATTCACCAAAACCTTTTAGGTAGCCGCCTTCTAGTTATCGCCCGGCCCTTGACCGATAAGGAGGCCTAAGGTGATGCTGGCCGTAATACCAGCCCGCGGTGGCTCAAAGGGGATTAAACGAAAAAATATCCGCCCTATCCTCGGTCATCCCCTTTTGGCTTGGACCATAACCGCAGCCCAAAGCTCAAAACTAATTAAGCAACTTATAGTCTCCACTGATGATAAAGAAATTGCGGCCGTAGCTAGCCTATATGGGGCCAGGGTCTTAGAAAGGCCTGCGAAATTAGCCACCGATGAGGCTGACACTAAATCAGTCTTAGCCCACGCTAGTTTATCTTTAGGTAATTACTTTGATGAAATTCTTCTCCTTCAACCCACCAGCCCAGTCAGACGGCCCAGTCTAATAGATAAGGTCATCGAGGCCTTTCGGGCCGAAGAGTGGGACTCTATGGCTACGGGATTTTTGACCTTGTGCTACCCGCCCCACGGAGTGGAGCACCGCCGCCAAGATATTGAAACGGTCTTCGTTAACGATGGTAGCGTTATTGCCTTAAAGCGCTCAAACTTAGAGAAAAACTCTTTATTTGGTCAAAAACGCGGAACTATGGTGACTAGCCGAGAGGAAAACGTCGATATTGACGAAGAATTTGATTTTTGGCTCGCTGAAAAAATCCTAGAAAAAGGCCGAGCCGAGGGTTGGCTTATTTTACCCAAACTTAATTCGGATTAATTTATGACTTATAAAGGCCCTATTTACGCTCTATTTTTTCTCTTTTTAACCCTTTACCTGACCCCTCCTCTTAAAGCGGCTACTATTTCCGAACTCTTTCTCCTTTTGCCCCCCGAGCAGGTCCGCGGCATGACCGCAGCTGAGCGACGCGAGCTTATCGAAACCGCCCACCGAGGGACCTCAGGCTACGCCACCCCCAGTAAAAGCGGCCGCTGGCTCCAGATGAAGGGAGAACACGCCGTAACTTTATTTGGTTTAGCCGAGGCCCCCATTGTTTATAAGATCTTTCCCGCCTTTAGTAGTTGGCAACTACTCGGGGTTTGTAAAAGCCGCCAAACTTACGGCCCCACTAACGTAAACGAACTAGCCCACGAAACGCCTTACGATTTAACTTTATTTTTAGTCAGCCAAACTAACGATATCATTCGGGCCCAACTCGAAGACTACCTCCCGCCCATATCGGTGCTCGATTTTATGAGCGCCGACACTATGGAAGATAAACGGGCTATTGCCGATCTAGCCTACATTGACGCCGATTTTGGGCCCTGCCTTACTTGCCACACAAGTTTACAAGACACTCGCGCCCTTGACATTTTAACCGTTAGCGGCATCAACGGTCACTCTTGCGCTAAACTAATAACTCACTTTAAAACCTTACCTCTAACTTGGGAAAAAGATCGCTTTACCAAACCTTACGACCGGGCCGCCCCTATCCCTGATGATATAATACAAAGGCCAAAGCCTCTAAGAGGGCTATACTATCGCGAGCCTAGCCAATAATGGGAAACAATAAATTAAGAACCATCAAGCTTACTCTAGCCTACGACGGTACCCCTTTCTTAGGCTGGCAACGCCAAGCTCGCGGCCCGACTATTCAGGGGCTAATGGAAAAGGCCCTCTCTAAGTTATGCGCCCACCCTATTAGCCTTCAAGCTAGCGGACGGACGGACGCAGGCGTTCACGCCAGAGGGCAGGTAGCCAGCTTTACTACGGTAAGCCCACGCACCGAGGCCCAACTAATTAAGGGAACTAACGCATTACTGCCCCCAACTATTGCCGTACTTAGCGCTGAAGTGGCTCCTGATTCATTTAACGCTCGCTTTGATGCTAAAGCTAAAACCTATACCTATGACTTTTTATTAAGCCAAATCCGCGATCCCTTACTCATCTTCCGCGCCTGGCACGTGGGGCCAGGCCTAGATTGGACAATAGCCAGTGAGGCTAGTCAGCGCTTAATCGGGCTTAAGGACTTTAAGAGCTTTCAGAGCGCGGGCACAGAGCTTAAAAGCACTATTAGGCGGGTGTTAAAAATTAAGTTTAATCAGCCAAGAAAAGAACTCTTACAGATGATCATAACCGGGAGTGGTTTTTTAAGGCACATGGTTAGAACCATAGCCGGAACCTTATGGCTCTGCGCTAGAGGGCGCTTAAGCCCCGATGAGTTTTCCACTGTCTTAGAAAAAAAAGATCGCTCCCAGGCCGGACCCGTAGCCCCGCCCCAAGGCCTTAGCCTAGAAAAAGTTTATTACGAGGCACCATTCGGGCTAGATTTAGAGTAAAATACTCTATAGGCCCATGAGCCTAAATTATAAACCGGCTAGAAAAAAATGTCTAAACCCTCAATTAATCTTAAAACCGAGCCTTTAGCCGATAAAAACGATCTCTTTTACGTTCAAGCGGCCAAAATCTTAAGCCACTCGACCTTTTTTCAAGATTTGCCTCAAGAGATTATCTTAAAACTGGCCCGGGCTTCAATGCCTAAAAACTACGAGCGAGGTCAAATCGTCTTTAACCAAGGCGATAAAGCCGAGGGCTTTCATCTAGTTTCCGCTGGGCTAATTAAAATTTTTCTGTTAGAAAATTCTGGTAAAGAAAGAATCCTGCGCCTATGCGGTCCGCTATCTCTCTTTGGCGAAGCGGCCATTTTTACCCCCGGGGGCTATCCGGCTTGGGCGGAAGCGGTTAAAAAATCTTCTACTCTTATCGTGCCCTCCCTAGAGCTTAAGAAACTTATTGGCTCTAGCCCCGATTTGGCCCTAACGGTCATAGGGGCCTTGGCCTCGAGAGTTAACCATTTTAAAGATATTATCGAATCTTCTCTAAAAAATCTCCTCCCTAAAGTTGCCGATTATCTACTTAAGCTTCCAAACGACGGCTCGATAATTAAGCTAGCCGTCACTAAGACTCAATTGGCCCTAACTTTGGGTATTACCCCCGAAAGCCTCTCTAGGGCCTTTAAACGCCTAAAGCATGACGATTTAATAGAGGAAGCCAAACCTGGTCTCATAATTAAAAACCGAGCCGCCCTCTCTCGCCTAGCCCAAGGGGAGAGAGACTAACTTGCATTTTAATTGCCAATTTTTATGTTTTGATATATTTATGAATATTTTTAAACTTAATTTTTCAAAATTATTTTTATTTCTAGTAAGTCAAGCCCTAATTTGCTTAGTCTTTGGTTGCGGGCTAGGCTCTGATAAATCAGCCAAGACCGAGCCCGCCCCGCCAGCCCCGGAGGCGAGCGCGAAAGCCAATGAAACAACTAGCGGGAGCGCGGCTATCTCGCCGGTGAGTTTACCTGGCCGAAGTCAATTTCTTTCCGGCGACTTTAAGGCGGCTAGACCCTTACTCTACGCGGCCGGACGCTCGGGCGATCTTAGGGCGGTTTACTTTTTACGCCTTATCGCCCAATGGGGCTTAGACGGACGAAAGCCAAACGAAGAGGAAGCCAGCCGCTATTTAAGCTTACTAACCTCCCAAAAGGAAAGGATGGAGGCCTTACTAAAAACCGCTTCTGACGAGGATAAGGCCGTCTACCTAGCAACTCTGGCCTTACTCCATTTTAAGGGCCTAGCCGGCCCCTCTTCCGATATCGAACAAGCGGCTTCTTTAGCTAGGCAAGCAGCTAAACTTAATTTTGTTCCAGCCATGAACCTTATCGCGGCTATTATTTTATCGCCCGGCCTCTCAAGTTTTAACTGGCGTCACCCCTTTGGGGGCAATCCCTCCGAGGCCTTTGGTTGGTGCCTTAAGGCGGCTGAGGCCGGCGACGTCTTAGCCATGGCCAATTTAGGCTACCTTTACCATCAAGGCCTAGGAGTCAATAGCGATGTTTACGCTGCGGCCAGTTGGACCCATAAAGCGGCCGATAGGCCTCAAACCACTCCTAGATGCTATAACGATCTAGGCTTTTACTACCAAGAAGGCCGGGCGGTCACGCCTGACCAAACGGAGGCTAAGCGTTGGTACGAAAAAGCCTCTTTGAGAGGTTACCAACTAGCTAGCCAAAACCTTAAAAAGTTACGGGCCGGTGCTAAAGAGCCGCCTTCTAACTTTGCCGGCCTAGAATATTAAAATACTTTTAATAGGTAATAACTTGAAATATATACACCTTAATTTTTGTCCTTTCCTATGGCTAAAAACTTTTAGCTTAGTCAGGCCCTTAAGTTATTTCGGCCTAATCACCATCTTTATCTTAACCTTCTCGGCCTCTCTAGCGGCCGAATCTAAAACCCCTAGCCCTAAAAAGGAGACTTCAAAAAAGGAGGGCAAAGAGAGCCCCAAAAAATCTAGCTCCCCCAAAAAGCCTACCAAAAATGCCGCTTCAGCCCCTAAAAAGGATAAGGCTAAAGAGGCCCCTAAAAAAGATAAAAAGCCACCAGCCGAAATACCCCTCTCCAAATCAGGGCCAACACCGCTAATTCCCTTAAAAGCTCAAAACGACCTCTATGGTTACGTCGATTATACCGGCCGTTGGCGAATTAAGCCCCGTTTTAGGGCGGCCAATCCCTTTAAAAGCGATGCCACAGCCTTTGTTAAGCTTGATAACGATTATGCCTTAATTGATGATAGAGGTAACGTTAAAGCCGTAATCTCCTCCTTTCGTGGCCGAGAGCTGGGAGCGTTTGCCAAAAACGGACTAGCTAAGGCCACTAACGAGAACCAGTCCTGGGGCTTTGTTAACCGTAGCGGCTACTGGGCCATAGAGGCTAGATTTCAAGAGGCTAAAGATTTTGGCCAAAGCGATCTGGCCCCGGTTAAGATGAACGGCCGCTGGGGGGCTATAGATAAAGCTGGTCGCTTTCAGCTAGAGCCCAGATATCAGTCTATTGAGTCCTTTGCCCCTAACGGGCTAGCTAAAGCCTCGATGGAGAGCGGTAAATGGGGCTTTTTAGATCGCAAGGGCCGCTGGGCCATTAAGCCAACCTTTTGGAGCGAAATTTCGGTTTGGTCTTTCGCGGCCAACGGCTTAGCCGGTGCCCAAGGTGACGATCACCTTTGGGGCTATATTGATAGCTCAGGGCAATGGGCAATAGAGCCCAGCTTTAAGTACGCTCGCTCCTTTTCCACCGACGGGCTAGCCGCCGTTCAAGGCGATAACTTTCTCTGGGGCTTTATCGACCAAAGCGGACACTGGGTCGTGACCCCCGAGTTCTCTGAGGCAGGAGGCATTATTGACAAGGGCGATCTATTGGCCGTTAAAAACGACGACGATCTCTGGGGCTTTATCGACCAAAGCGGACGCTACGTAATCAAACCAAGATTTAAGGCTGCCAAAAATTTTACTGATAACGATCTAGCCCCGGTTTCGCTTGATAACTTTAATTGGGGCCTAGTTGATAAAAAAGGTGATTTTGTAGTTAAACCCATGTTCGACTCCCCCCCCTTAGCTAGGGGAGACGGCTTGGTTGAGGGTAAAAATAAGGGCAGCCAAGAGACGCTTTATTTTAACTCTCAAGGAGAGGCTAGGGTTCCCTTTGGCTACGAACAAAGCCTAGAATGGAATTGGGAGACGAACTCTCCCACTAAATCAGGCCAAGGGCCCTTACCTCTAAGCCCCCCTCTGACGCTGCCTAAGCCCACTCCTAGGCTAAACGATCAAAAGCTAGATGAAGCTAGCCAAAAAGAGGCTCTCTTTGACGATAACCCCCCAAGAGATATATTTGCCCCCTATAACGCTTCAACCTTAGAGCCCTCACCTTTCGATTTGGAGTAAACTACTTTAAAGAATGAGGTTCGAGGCCAAAAACTTAGCAAAAAAATTAGTAGGGTAGAGTACTGGCGCGGTAGCTTCCGCTCCGTTTCCAGTACCCCCCGTCAAACCGGGCGGGCGGAGTTACCGCACCCGGCTTTCACCCAGTCCTTCTTATCACCGCACACGAAAAGGCCTTCTTTCAGGGACATTGAAAAGGGGACACTCCCTATCCCAT
>JAITQT010000163.1 GCA_031288745.1 Deltaproteobacteria bacterium | reverse complement strand
AAGGTACTTGGTTTTATCCACATAAAGGAAATTATTCTTTCTAATTGTGGAAAACGTCTGGCCGTCGCTCGGTAATTCTAACATTGATATCTCCTCTATTGGGCCTGATAAAGATGGCTTTTCTAGCCCATTTCTTTGAATCTTAACCTTTTTTTAGACATAAAGGCAATAATCGCCTAAAGTCTTTCAGAGCCAAAGAGTCAAAAATTTTTTTTAACCGCTTTTACTTGCACAAATATTGCCAGCTTTCCCTCCCGTTGTAGCACCTCCACTCCTTCGGGTGAGCAATATCTCTAAATTTTTCCTTGAAAATTGCATACAAAGTGGGCCATGTACGTATTCACTCTTTTTTCCCTCTTTACTTTACTCTCAATGTGGAATTCTTTCCAAGCCAATTTTCCTTAATTAGCCTACCTAACGTCAAGGAAAGTTCTTGCCATTCTCGCATCTCTACCAACCCCCCTTCGGGGCAGGGGGGTTAGATAGGCCTTCGTTACGTAAAGAAGAAATGCTGAAGCTGGTGGTTTTAAACCACCAAAACCAGGACCATAAATTTATCCTGCAATAAGGCTATGTTATAAATTTAAGGACTGTTTAAGGTGACTTTTTTCGCTTCTATCATGATTAGCGTAAGCAATTGATAACCTTTAGTCTCTCCTAAAAAGGGCTAGGAAAGTCATTTTGGAGTAAGGTTGATAAAGAGCCTTTCAACCAAGCCGTCGTTTTTGAAGAAGCGAGAATCAATACCTTGGCGAGAGTTAAAGATTGATTGTCCAAAAAATTGCGAATCTCTTCGGAAAAAACTTACCTCCACCGTTATTAGAGGACGAATTTAAAAGGGAGTTTTTTTCTTAACTTTGCTTATTTGAAAGATTAATTATTTTCTAGAAAGATTATCTGAAGAGTAACCGTTCACCAAGTTTTTTTTCCTCACCTTACGGCTGGTAGCGTCTTTCGAGTTGTAATTAAGTTTTAGAATACCCTTAAGAGCTTAACATTAGTTCTTTTGAGGTTTCTACTTAGCTCGGTGCCAACCATATATTTTAACTTGGATTAATGTTAAAATTACTAAGCTCCTATAGGGGGCTACATTGTTGAGGTAGGTGTCGTCCCTTTCAATAGGCTTGGTACCGCAACGTTCTCACTTGTGAACGGGACCTTAAGCGTTCACATTTGTGAATAGACACTAGGCAAACGCGATAAAAAGAAAAAAAACCTTTAAAAGCTTAAAAACCTGCCGGCCAATAGCTTAATTATAATTGAGCGCGATCTTTATATAAACCAAAGCCTGTGATAGTTTAGAATTAAGCCCAATAGCTTAAGACTTTACAACTAGCCTAAAACCACCTAAAATGACAAAAAAAGAGGCCCTTCCTTTAGCGAGCCTGATAAGGGCTAGCGACTTAAACTTTAGCCTTTAGACTATTGACCATAGGCCTCTTTGGTTTAATATTCCTAAATAAAACGCGAGGAAATATAGTGAGCGCGAACCCTAAAACCGCGCCCTTTTCGGAGGAGCTTTTTAAACAAGCCCAAAAATTTATCCCCGGCGGGGTCAATAGCCCCGTTAGGGCCTGCCGAGCCGTTGGCACTACGCCTAGGTTTGTAAGCCGAGGTCGGGGGGCCCGGATTTACGATTGCGAGGGGAGAGAGTATTTCGATTTAGTGAACTCCTGGGGTCCGCTTATCTTTGGTCACGCCGAGCCCTCAATCGTAAAGTCTATTGAAAAAGCTCTTTCTTTGGGTACTACCTTCGGGGCCCCCACCGAAGGAGAAACAAAATTAGCCGCCCTTATTATTCGCTGCCTCCCCTCAATAGAAAGGCTAAGACTAGTTAGCTCAGGCACCGAAGCGGTCATGAGCGCTGTTAGACTAGCCAGAGGAGCCACGGGGAGAGATAAAATCATTAAATTTGACGGCTGCTATCATGGCCACTCAGACTCTCTTTTAGTGGCTGCTGGGAGCGGACTAGCCACCTTTAGCCTACCTTCCAGCCTAGGAGTCCCTAAGCAGGTAGCTAATCTAACCATATCTTCGCCTTATAATGATATAGAGAGCGTAACTAATATTTTTACAAACGTAGGGAGCGAAATCGCTGCCGTCATAGTCGAACCCGTGGCCGCCAACATGGGGCTAGTTCTACCTAAGAACGAATTTTTAGAAAGCCTAAGTCAACTGTGCCGCCAATACAGGGCCTTATTAATCTTTGACGAGGTTGTCACCGGTTTTAGGCTCGGTTTAGGGGGGGCCCAAACCCTCTACAATATTAAACCAGATTTAACGGTCTTGGGAAAAATTATCGGCGGCGGGCTACCCTTAGCCGCCTTTGGCGGACGAGCGGATATTATGGAATTACTAGCCCCTCTGGGGGGCGTCTATCAGGCCGGGACCTTATCGGGAAACCCTCTAGCCGTGGCCGCTGGTATCTCAGCTATTGAAAGGCTGCAGAGCGAGGCCGGTCTCTATAAGAGAATAGATCACATGTCTAACCTCTGGGCCGAAGGTCTTAAGCGTCTAACCAAGGCTAAGGGCTTGGAAACTACAGTCAATCAAATTGGCTCTATGTCTACTCTATTTTTTTCCCCCGGCCCGGTCTTTGATTACGCCTCGGCTCAAAAAAGCGATTTAGACCTTTACGGGCTCTGGTTTAGAAACATGCTCGAAGAAGGCGTCTGGCTCCCTCCGAGCCAATTTGAGACCGTCTTCGTTTCAGCCGGCTTTCTCTTTGATGAAATTGACGAGCTATTAACTAAGGCTGAACTAGCCCTAAAAAAGATGTGAAAAGAAAATTCCCCTGAAACCTATTTTCTCCCAAAGATTTTTAGGCCTTTAACGAGCCTCTTAAAAAGCTAAGGTGTCTTTCCCTTAGGCTTAATTTGGACTGGTACCTACCCCATTTACTGAAGGTTTTTCCTTAACCTCTCCCTCAAAAAGGCTCCAATATTTAGTAGGTTAGAATACTGGCTCGGTAGCTTCCGCCCCGTTTCCAGTCCCTCCCGTCAAACCGGGCCTGCGGAGTTACCACACCCGGCTTTCACCCAGTCCTTCTTATCACCGCACCCGAATAGGCCTTCTTTCAGGGACATTGAAAAGGGGACACTCCCTATCCCGTGAGAAATTCTGATCTTCG
>JAITQT010000156.1 GCA_031288745.1 Deltaproteobacteria bacterium | reverse complement strand
AGCAACGCTGCTGAGGATACTCCAGCTGAAAAATTCACGGAACTGGCGCTACGGCGATGGCCGATAGAGCAATGCTTTGAAGAATGTAAATCGGATCTTGGCTTGGACCACTATGAAGGAAGGTTTTGGATCGGCTGGCGGCGGCATTTCCTTATAGTATTTGTGGTTCATCTGTTTTTGCAACTCATGCGCGGGAAGTTCTCAGTTAACTTTGATGATCTTTCCGAGCAAAGGAAAGAGGTTTACAAAGCTGTTAATGAGAGAGAGGACGATTCAAAGATTACCATTGACAACAGGAAACTTACGCATGCTGTTTAGCGCTGTGTTCACGGGGGATGACTCTTTAGTTATGAAAACTTTTAAAACTATTAGCTATAGGTTAAAAATCTATTCAAAATCGTTCTATTCATATTGCAAAAAATTGTTTCCCCGTTTATCTTTCGTAACTTGATAAGAATGTAGATGAGTAAATAAATGATCTACTGTTGTAGTACTAGTTAAGCTCTGGTAACCGTTCACAAGCCCTCGTTAAGACCTTGTCTTCGACTTCCCGCTCGACTGAAAATAAGGCTTAATAGGGACTAATGGTTGACATTTTTTCTCGCAATTTGAAAAATCCATTAAAGCCATGCTAACAGAGAAGAAGGCGCTGCTAAGATCTCAAAGCGCCTTCGGCCTCCTTGAAGGACTTGTGAACGGTTACGATAGCGACTGGATAAACCAGCACAATATAAGAGAGGAATAATTTCTAAGATTAAAGCTTAGCTAGCGAGTAAGCCCCGAGTCTTGTATAGACATCCGTGAGGGTGCCTACGAAGAGTAGAGAGGGGAGGTAATAGGCTAGCTATTGAGCCCCGAAAGTCACTAATTTGTGAGCGCCTATGCTTTGTAACCAGCACAAGAAAGTACCCATGATGGCGTTTTAGCGAGCCTCAGTGGGGCCCCACGGTGTCAGAGACCCTGGCCTGTTACCTAAACGTTTTGTATGAGAACAGTGAGATCTTTGTCTCTCCCTGGTTAATGGAAATCGTGGACGGCGTAGGAAGCGGAATGCGTAATCTATGTAGGTACGGGGCAGAGAAGTCAGATTCGCTCGTAGTACTGATGAAGGGGCCGAACAACTGCCGCTTGTGGGTGGGCGGAGGCTCTGGAGGGAAGGGGCGGACTCTGGAGAACACGAGGTAAGAAACCAGGTCCCTAACGCAGAACTGGAACGAAAACGAAGTATCTCCCGAAGAAGGAGTGAAAAGAGACCTGATAAATAGCGGACTAACTCGTGTGCGCGAACGGGCCAAGAAGGATAAGAGTTCCAAATTCACGGCGCGGCTTCATCATGTAACACCTTAATTGCTTGAGGAGAGCTTCTACTTACTAAAGAGAGGAGTTGCGCCTGGAGTAGATGGGGTGATGTGGATAGACTACCAGGAGAATCTGACAGGAAAACTTAAGGAGCTGCAGGAGGGAATTATTGGGCTCAGCCAGCTAAGCGTGTATATATCCCAAAGGCAGATGGAAGGAAGAGACCTCTAGGCATAGTGGCTGTAGAAGATAAAAGAGCCCAACATGCGGTAACAAGGGTACTATCGGCCATCTACGAGGAAGATTTTCTGGGTTTCTCTTACGGGTTTAGGCCTAAAAGGGGCGGTTATGAGACCTTAGAGGCATTGGCGGTGGCTATTGGCAGAACGAAAGAGAACTGGATACTCGCTGGGGACATCAAAGGGTTTTTAGATTCCATAGCTCATGAGGATCTAATTGCATTTATGGAATGTAGGATTGCTGGCCAACGCATACTGCGGCTAATAGAAATGGCTTAAGGGCGGAGTGGTGAAGGAGGGTAACTGGCGAGCGGTAGTCGAGGGAACGCCACAGGGGGGAGTTATTTCTCCATTATTGGCGAACCTGTTTCTACACTATGCGTTTGACAGGTGGCTGGTCCAATGGCACCCAACATGGGCCAAAGGAGACGTAATAGTTGTTAGATATGCTGACGACTTCGTAGTAGGGTTTCAGTATGAAGATGAAGCGAAATGCTTCCTATCTGCATTAAAGGGAAGGATGATCGAAGCGCAAAAACCTCTTAAAAGCACAATAGTCTAAAAAATTAACTAGTGATAAGACTATGTTACAAATTTAAAGACTGATAAAGGGGACTTTTTGCGCTTCGATCAAGGATGGAAAAGGTATCTCTAGGGCTAGACCCGGTAAAACCAGGTTAATAGAATTTGAGTGATACGCAGCCGAGCGGCGAAAGAATAAAGGAATAGGGAAACCAGAAACTTTTGACTTTCTAGGCTTTACCCATATATGCGGGGTCACCAGGAAAGAAGCCTTCAAGCTCTTGAGGATAACCAATGCTAAACGAATGAAGGCTAAACTGAAGGATCAAAGAAAGCCTGAGGAAAAGAAGGACTGATGATTTAAATGAGGTAGCGAAGTGGCTTAGAATGGCAGTACAAGGCTATTTTAACTACTTTGCGATACATGGCAATCTAAATAGCCTGGCTGCGTTTGGATATCACATGGGAGTGATATGGTACAAAGTAATACGTAAAAGAGGGCAGAAATGGGCGATGACCTGGGAAAACTTCATAGTTAGTGGAGGATGATACCCTACTCTAAAGTTCTACATCCCTATGCTGAAGAGAGGTTTGACGCTAAACATCCAGAGAAGAGCCCAGTGCATTAATTGCGCCCGCTGGGATCTGTGCGGGGGGGGGAGCCCGAAAGGGTCTGACCTATCGCGATTAAGATCTTATTCCCACATCCCAATCGACAGAAGAAAGGCTTAATTATGGGCTAATGGTTGCTCCCCTCGCAATTCGAAAAATCCATTAAAGGCAACCTTACAGTGGATAGAATGCGCGGCTAAAATCTCAAAGCGCGGCAGACCTCCTGGAAGGGCTTGGGAACGGTTACAATATTCTTAAGACTCTAAAAAAAATATGGCCAAAATATTCAAGTCAAAAAAATTTAAGCCCTCGGTTTTAAAGGCGACCAAGCATAAACCGGACTAGAGAGCTGTCGGCCCAGGCTTGTCTTAGGTCAATATTGGGTCGAGCAAGAAAATCTAGAGGCTAAACGATTCAACTTAAAAATTTTCGGTCTAGCTGTTCTAGAAGGCTAAAATCGCAGCTATTTGATATTTTTAAAAGAACGCCTGACTAATGAGAAATATTTAGCCTTGGCCAGACTTATCGCCACAGCAGCGACTGAGCCGATTTACAACGGCGATCGCCTTCTATGACTTGAACGTCAAGCCGTTCGTTTCGGATTAAGGCGCAATTAATGGCCAGAGAGCAGCCGTGGTTACAAACCTTGTCATTAGGGTCAAAACGGCCCAGGCACTCGAGGCGGTTCTTGGGACCGGCCCCGGCGCTTTTGCGGGGAAAACTAGGCATGTGGTTCACCAAAAAATAAACTTAAAAGTCAAAGCCCTCCGCGAGGAGGGCCGTAATTTGAGCCTGGGCGCGTTATTCTCGCTCGGCGAGCCTACGCGACGCTTCGATCGGACTTATTGACGTCAAATAGATTATGGGGCAGATAGAACTTCCAGTGTCCGTTCACAAATGAGAACGTTGCGGTACCAAGCCTATTGAAAGGGACGACACATCCCGCAACAATGTAGCCCCCTATAGTAGCTTAGTAAATTTAACATTAATCCAAGTTAAAATATATGGTTGGAGCAGAGAGCTAAGTAGAAACCTCAAAAGAACTAATGTTAAGCTCTTAAGGGTATGCTAAATCTTAATTACAACTCGAAAGTCGCTACCAGCCTCAACGTGGGGAAAAAAGACTTGGTGAACAGTTACAACTTCCAAAAATTGTTTAAAAACGTCAGCTTTTAAATCAGTCCAGAAAAACTCTTTTTAATAATAGCGTTGGCCACTGTCTCGGTGCCGACTTTATAGGTTCCAGCGGCAATGCGGGCAGTTAAATCAGCCACTTTATCGGCCCTAACGTCCGGGGCCTGGTTTGCTAGCTCGCTGGCCTTAAAAATAAGTTTGGAGCGCTCAGAGAGGTTAACCTTATCGGATACGGTCAATGACGAGGAATCCTGAGCTTGGAGGCCTACGGGCTGGGTTGGCTTTTCCTGTTTTTTTAGGTTATTTAGCTTTAACGGCTGATTGTTGTTAGCATCTATTTTCATGTGAACCCTTCCTTTGGCCTAATATAATAAAGACCGGATAAATGAGGGTGATAAATCTAATTGATATCAATGGTTGTGGCGCTAATCTGATTTTCAGGCTTGGCCGGTTTCGTCTTTTGATTAACGATTAAATTATCGGGAGCGTCCTCGGGCGATAAGATGGGCTTTCTAGGCCCGAGCATGTTGCGATCAACGTTTAATGCGGTTAATTTTTTTAGTTGACGCCAAAGAATCTTGTTAAGTTTTCTATCGAAGTAAGCGCTCCCTTGGGCGGAGGCAGCTGCCGGCGAGAGGTCAAAATCGAGGAAAGCGATTTCTCCGGTCTCGTTTTTTAAGCCCAAGGCCAAACCGTTTATACCTAAGTTTTGCCCCAATTGGGCTAAAGAGACATAAGCTGGATTGGCCGAGCCTAAATCGCCTCTTTGCGGGTGAGCCTTGGCTTGATTGACTAGTTCGGCCACGGCGTTTCGGCTAACTTTATCGACTACCAAGGCCCTATGATTTAACAGGGGAGGTAAATTGTGAGCCTTTAAACCCAGAGCGCGCGAGAAGGCGTCTTTTAATTGCGTTCCCAGGGTCCGCACAAGTTGGTTAATCTGCCCAGCCTTATCGGACACCTTTAAGACCTCCGTCTGAATTATTTATCGGTCTTTTGGCGTCGGAACTTAAATGAATTGAAAAAAAATTTGGAATTATCTTTCAATTTTTCTTTAGCAAAAGCCAAGGGCGCTTTTAAAAGATTTGAAAGCCTCTTAATTGGCCATTTGGGAAAACCAGCCGCCAGTTGGGGCCGCTAGGCGATTAAACCCTCAATAACCGTAGTTATAGCTTAGCAAGATCGAGGCCAATTTTTTTATTAAGTCCGGGCCTAATTATTAAAGAACTTAGACAAGTATTTTTTTGAAATGTCATAATCAAGCAGGTTTTACGTTTTTTGTTTTCAGCAAATTTTGCGACAAACCCTCAAAATTTTGTCGCAAAACAGAAAATTATAAATACCGTTAAATCCATCTATTTCCCGGCATATCCCAGAAATATTTCCCTTTTTCTCCTAAGGCGAAATTATATTTTTGGAGGAATTATTCATGTCCGCAGCAATTTTTAGACCTATTGAACTCCCAAGGCCTCTTGAACCCTTAGAGCCTCTAATGGAAACTCTCGCTGCTCAAGCGGCGCGGCCTTTTACTATGGGACAGGCCATTTAGAACGTTAAGAACTTTAGCCCTGCAACGTCCTTC
Organism: Deltaproteobacteria bacterium; assembly: GCA_031288745.1. GTDB lineage: Bacteria > Desulfobacterota > Desulfarculia > Adiutricales > Adiutricaceae > JAITQT01. Next base: position 1,733 of record JAITQT010000156.1, on the reverse strand, counting down.
GTGTGGTCCAGAGGCAAGACTTTGGAGAGGCTCGATCGTTTTAAAGAGCGACAGAAAAAAAGTTTGCCGCAGCTTTACAATATCGTCGCCGTTATTGATATCCACAAGGACTCGTTAGTGTGTTGTGTGCTTTAGCTACGGCCACAGCGACGGCTATGAAATTAGGACATTTGGCACCTTTAAGAAAGACATCAAGGAGATGGTCGACAGGTTGGTTCAACTTAAAGTCGAGCAAATCGCCATGGAAAGTACCGTAGTCTATGGGCAGCCAGTAACCGACTTGACGGGGCCAATATGAACGTCATCTTAAGTCAACGCCCGCAAGGTTAAAAATGTCCCTGAACGAAAGACTTACTGTGAGGATTCAAAGTAGCTGGCCATTTTAACCAGGGCCGGGTTACTACAACCGAGTCGTGTTCTAAGCCAACCTTACGTGGATATAAGGAAGATATCTCGTTTTTACACAAAGATTATCGACGACGTAACTGGCTATAAGAATAGAGTCCATAAACTGTTCACCGAGTCTTTATTTAACCTCTCCTGTGTGGTGACCGACATTTTTGGCGTCTTAGGTCAAATAATTATCGAAGGGCTTCTAAAAAAACAAAGCTCAGAGGAGATCCTTCGAACCATAAAATTTCGTCTTGGCTATCGGCTAAAAGCTCCGATAGAGATGGTTCTAGACGCTCTGGAAGGGACCTTGTCCGACACCGTCATTCATAATATCAAGACTATGTTGAAAATAATCTCGCTTTTGCAACAAGAAGCCCGTCAGCTTGAGCAAACGCTTTTGGAAGCCATAGCCTACCGCGGCTTTAACAGGTAATTGGAGCTTTTGCAGACTATTTTCGGTGTATCGGTCAAAGCGGCTATGATTCTCATGGCGGAGTTAGGCCCCGATTTATCGGATTTTCGTTCGACCGGGGCCTTATGCAGTTGGGCTGGGATGTGTCCCGGCAACAACGAGTCGGCCGGTAAAAAGAAGAACGGTCGAACGTCTAAAGGCAACAAGTACCTCCGAAGGATTTTAGGTGAGATAGCCCAAGCGGGGGGGGTAGAACGGAGAGTCACTTTCAGAAAAAGCTACAAAATCTTAAAGCTAGACGCGGCTACAAGAGGGCTATTGTGGCGGTTGGCCATTAAAGTTTTAATATGCGTCTATCACATGCTAACCAAACTCGTACCTTACAAGGACATCTCGGTTGATTACGAAGCTTAGTTAGCCAAGAAAAACGCCTCGCGTTGGATAAAGAAGATTAATGAGTAAGAATTAAGAAGCTTAACGACTTTAATAAGATTTTTAATAGCGGGTCAAAAGAAAGTATGCCTAAAAGAGCAACAAAGAAAAGAAATAAGTCTAAGATTTAACTAACTTTACCTGACTTTTATATAAAAGAGATGAGAGCGGAGTTTCTATGAACATTAATGATTGGCCGCACTGAATCGCAATAGGTTGCGGTCATGAATTGTATCGCGGGCGTCATTGAGCTTTCTCGGTGGCGATAAGGTGATTTTTTGCCTAAGCTCTGAGCCACTTGACGGCCGTTGGGGGTGGAGCTAGATAACTATGCGTGTAATCTAATTTTTCGTGACTATAGCCCAGTTGATTTTGGGGCCCGCGCTCTCTTAGCCAGCAGGGTTTCATGTGATAATTGATCGAAGCGCAAAAACCTCTTAAAAGCACAATAGTCTAAAAAATTAACTAGTGATAAGAGTATGTTACAAATTGAAAG
>JAITQT010000086.1 GCA_031288745.1 Deltaproteobacteria bacterium | reverse complement strand
GCCTGGTTCGGGGGGCTGATGGGTGCCTTAAGGTCGTAAGAGAATGAACCTTACTAATGGTTTATTCTATAAATTGGAATGTTCGTTTATGGGTATAAAACTCTCCTCAATGACTTCGCTAGTCTCCGTTCTTATATAGTCATGAGGAGCAGCCCATCTTTACTTAGGCCTGCCAGTATATTTTTCCTAAAATGATACCTAAATCTTTCTCTTTTCGAAGAGCCAGCACCCTCTCGGGTGCTGGGAGGGTAAGGCTAGCTATTTTTGAGTTCCACAACTTTGAGGAAGAACTTCTCATTTTTTCTACGCTGGTAGCTCGAAATGGGATAAGATTGAATTAGAGCTATCCAAGATAATTATGGCAAAATTCAGGAAACACTTATCCTAAGCCACTTTCAGGGTGGTACTGAAAAGAATCTAGAAGAGTTTTTTCCAAAAAAATGTGCTTCCCAAGACTCGAGGGTCTTAGCTTCCAAAACGTACAGGCTAAGAAAGAGTGTGCCTTTAGAGCCCTTATAGGGTAATGATTTAAGGTGCTTATAGCTCCATCCTTCCCAACTTGTGGCTTATCCTTAGACTTGATTTTGATGTCCAAAATGTTGGGCCTATTCCAGCCACGGCTTGATAGCTCGTCCTATAACCTCCGTGGCGTCCTAGAACATACTTTGAGTGGTATTATCAAGCGGCGACTCGCCCAACCGTACTGGGGGAGATGTCCTAGGCTTTCTGACCTTGTTCGGTCGCTCTCGATTTAAGAAATACACCAGATCCTTATATAGCCAGCGGCTTGTATAAGTTGCCTTTTTTTCAACAATTTATCTTGGACAGCTCTGATTAACGGCCTTTTACAAGAACCGCTAAAAAGACTCAATACTCATCATCGTCGTCATCGTAATAGTCGTCTTCGTCTTCCTCTTCGTCTTCATCATCGTCGAAAAACTCCGCCTCATCATCGTCGTCCATATCGTCATCTTCCTGAAGATCTTCGACGATAAACTCGTCATATTCCTCTCTACTCATCAAATCGTCGTATTCAGGCATTGAAAGGACGGCCATTCTAATTAGCCAACCCTCTTCATAGGGATCTTCCAAAATAGCCTCGGGAGAATCTAAAACGTCTTCGTTAACGGTAATGACTTCGCCGCTAATGGGGGCCAATAATCTTAAGGAGCTACCGCGCCCCACCGAGAGGCGACCAAAGCACTCGTCTTTAGAAAAATCGTCACCCTCGCCGGGCAGCCGGATCTTAGTTAATTCGTCAAAGTCTCTTAAAGCTTCCTCGGTCAAACCGATTGTAGCGTGATTGTCGTCGTCGAGCCTCACCCACAAGTGATCGGGAGAATATTTAAGGGCGTGCAAATCCACAACAGCCTCCTGGATTTAGGTATTGAGTGCCAAGATTTAGAAGCGGGACCTTTTTTAGGACCCTCTTGGCAAATTAGGTCTTGGAAGACTTCTTACATTAAGATAAGGATTAATTCAAGTCTTTTTTTTTGCTCCCTTTCTAAGCCCCTTTTAGGAGCAAAATCTGGCCCTGGTGGCTTAGCTTTCCTGTTTGTACCCGCCGGCCTTTTAAAATCGGCCAGATCCTTAAATCCTCCTTAAAAAAATGGCCCTAAAGATAATGCATATCAATATATATAATTTTTATATCAAAAAAAAAAGACTAATTTTTACTTTTTAGCCTCCTTCATTGCGCCTAGACAGCCAGCTTTAAATTTGCAGCTCCCTATGGTAAGCTTGACCCGTTTTGGCCACCATAATAAACTCAAAGACGGGGCCCGGTACCAAGCTAAAAAGACCTAGGTTTAGAGTCCCAAAAAATTCCATCTGTGCTCTCAAGGTTCTAGGCTGCCTTCGCTAGTGAGGGAGCCACCGTCTCAACTAAGGGGCACTCAACTTGCAAGGATTGATTTTACGCTCTATACAAATTATAACTTCACCAATGCTCTTAGACAAATTACTATAGCTAAGCGAGTACTTCCCTTCGGTCCTATCGGGGCCAGTACTCTGGCTTTATTGATTTTTTTTGGGATAAGCTAGCAAATATTGCTTATCTGAATCCAAACTGATTTCCTGGTGGACTTCAAGAGTCGTCGTCTCAACTAAGTTGTAAGAGGGGCTCAAACCTGATTGTTTAATTTCCGTAAGGCTGTGAATATTTTTTTAAACTAGTAGATGAAATCATTATTCCTCCAGTATTTTTGTTAAAAACTATACAATAAATATCTTTATTCTTTCGATAGTAATATTATTATCTATTTAAAAAAAATTATCAACTACCCCTCCTTAAAGCAAGGGGTTTGTAAATGCCCTCAGTTGACTAAGGTAAGCTAGAGTTAAGTTTGCTACATTGTTATCAGTTAAAGACTAACGACTGGAGGCCTCCTCAAGTCCCGCCCTCTTAAAGCTAGTGGTTACAGACAAGGCAATGTAAGTACAAACCGATCGCGGAGCCTAAAGCCGGTTAACAACATTTTCGAGAGCAACGTTTAAACAGAGCCGTAAGGGCGTTTTTTTGATTAGTTTAACTCCGTCCACTTCGTAGCCGTCGCCCTGGAGACTACGGCTATCAGTGGTCTTTTCGCGTTTTTTCAGAATTAAGAAAATAACGCTATTGCTTCCGCGGCTAAACCCAGGGGTCTGCTGGAGAGAAAAAAGATGAGAGAAGTTCTTTATGTTTAAAAATATCCGCCGAACGGCCTCGTTTTTAACCATTCTACCGCCTCTTGAGCAGCAAACCCTTGGACCCGATGATTTTGGGAACCTACCGGCCTATTTCCCAGCCGTGGGCCTAATATTGGGGGTCTTGGCCCTAATCGCCTTTTGGCTCTTTAATTTAATACATCTACCCATTGCCATTACCAGCTCTTTAACGGTGGCCCTTCTTATCATCCTCACTAGAGGCTTTCATTTAGACGGCTTGGCCGATACTTGCGATGCGCTCTTATCTCACAAGAGCTTGGAAAAAAAATTTGAGATCCTCAAAGATAGCCATCTAGGTACCTTTGGCGTGGCCGCAATCGCCTTAGATATCTGGCTAAAGGTTTCTTTATTAACCTCTTTAGCCCAGCCTGATGGCATAGATCCCTACGTTATCCTTCTATTTCCACTCTGGGGCAGACTTACAACCTCAACCGTAGCCACCCTTAGTTCCTACGCTAGAAGCGAGGGCGGCCTTTCTTATTACATGATAGAGCGCTCTAACCTAAAGCAATTAATGCTCGCTCTCGCTACTAGCCTTATTATCTCCATCCTTTTTGGCTTTAAGCCCTTTGTAGCCGCCATGGGTGCCTTTTTACTGGGACTAATTCTAGTAAAAGTGTGGCGCCAGGCCCTTGGTGGGGCCACCGGGGATTTGTTAGGGGCCTCGGTCGAAATAGGAGAAATCTTCTCTCTTATAATCCTCGCCGCTCTTAAGGCTTAATAAGCCAAAGGCTTACGTTTTAGCCTTAATAAAAGCGAAAAATATAATTGATCGAAGGGCCAAAAATCCCCGATATTATTCCTTAAATAGGCCCCTAGGCTTTTTAAGACTAGTTTCAGATTAATTAAATAGAAGAACGCCATTGCTCCCGTGGCTAAACCTAGGAGGCTCCTGTTAGGAAAGAAGATGACAGATCAATTTACCATTGAAAACGGTCTACTGAGAGCCGGCTCAAGTCTGACTGTACCAGTTATCGTCGGCGATGGGGTTGGCCCCGATATTTGGCGAGCCGCTGAACCTGTGCTAATGGAGGCGGCTAAAAAAGGTGAGCGAACGCTCTCTTTTTTTAAAGTTTCGGCTGGTGAAGAGTCATTTAAAGAAAGAGGCGAGCCTCTACCTACCGAAACCCTACAAGCCCTTAGAGATTACCGTGTTAGCCTCAAAGGCCCCTTAAGCACACCTGTGGGGGGAGGCCTTAGGAGCCTTAACGTGACAATTAGGCAGGCCCTCGACCTCTACGCCTGCGTGCGCCCGGTAAAATGGATTGATGGCTCGCCTAGCCCTGTTAAAAAGCCTGAAAAAATAAACATGGTCATCTTCCGCGAGAACACCGAAGACGTCTATAGCGGCTTTGAGTGGCCTTCTAAGAGCGAACAAGCCAAAAAACTAATTAAGTTCTTAGAAGATTCTTTAGGGGTCGAGCTAAGCCCTGAAGCGGCCATAGGCCTAAAGCCTATGACCGAAAAAGCCTCAAAAAAATTAATCCGCCTAGCCATAACCCAGGCCCTAGCCGAAGGGAGGCCTTCGGTAACCTTAGTCCACAAGGGCAATATCATGAAGCATACCGAGGGAGCCTTTAAGACTTGGGGCTTGGAAGTAGCGAGAGAGGAATTTAAAGATAAAACCATAGAAGAGAGCGAAGTTAAGGGAGAAACTGATAAATTAATAATAAAAGATCGCATAGCCGATAATATGTTTATGCAATCAATTCTTAAACCAGAAGAATATAGCGTTTTGGCCATGCCCAATCTTAACGGCGATTATCTCTCCGACGCCCTAGCTGGGCAAATCGGGGGCCTAGGTCTTGCTCCAGGGGCCAACGTTGGCGACCAGATGGCCGTCTTTGAGGCCACCCACGGCACGGCCCCTAATCACGCGGGTAAAGACCTCGTTAACCCCTCTTCGCTTATCCTATCGGCCGCCATGCTCTTTGACTTCGTCGGCTGGGAAAAAGAAGCCGCCTCTATTCGCTTGGCTATTGAAAAAACCATTAAAGAAGGTATTATGACCTACGATCTGGCTAGGCAGCTAGGTCAAAATAAGAGCGTTGCTTGCTCAGAATTTGGCCGAGCGGTGGCCAAGAGGGTCTAAGCTAAGCTACTGATAGTTTTAAGATTTATCAAGAGCGCCATAAAACTCAATCCTTTCAAGGCTAGGATTTAAGGCTCATTCCGGTTTGAATCTTGTTTTCAGTCTAGTGTTCTATTATTTTTGAAATACTTACGCAAAATTGTAAAGTAGTTTTCGCCTCAGCTTGACGCGAAATAACTTAATGACTCACCGCAGAGTCGCCCCCTAGTTTAACATAGTTGAGGGGGGCGGTCGCGGAGAAGTTAGATTCTACAAGCGCCTTTCAGACTAAAGGCGAATGAGGTCACTAAGACTATTGGCTGAAAAAAACCGGACCTAGCTCAGGGTCGATTCATCTAACCCAAGGCTCAGCATCAAAACCATAGTGGCTAAGCCACTTGAGGGAGCGATAGCTAAGACGCAGCGATAATGTCTTATAATTAAAAGCGATTTATTAAATTAAAATTAAAACAGTCCAAATATTAATTGATTTTTTCATAAATATTTTATTTTTTTAGGCAACCGCCTAACCTCTCTTTTTTGACTAATTTGACCTTACGGCCTAAATGGGCTAAATTAACTTTTTTAAGATTACTTTAAGCTTCGATAAACATTGAAGCCTTCTAGCGGCTCACAACGCCGCCTTGAACTATTTTTTAGAAAGGCATACTTGGCCGTCGATTGCCTAAAACTTTAACTAATGCCAACTCCGCAAAACTTAACTAGAAAATTAATTGCCTCCCATTTAGTCGCCGGCGAAATGATCACCGGGGCCGAAATCGGGCTTAAAATCGATCAATGCCTCGCTCACGACGCTACCGGTCAAATGGCCATGCTCCAATTTGAGGCCTTGGGTTTTCCAAAAGTCGCTACCAAGCGCTCGGTTATCTACACTGACCACAATATACTCCAAGTAGGTTTTGAAAACGCCGACGATCACGCCTTTTTGGCCTCCGCCGCTAGGCGCTTTGGAATCTATTACTCTAAAACCGGTAATGGCATCTGCCACCAAGTTAACCTTGAGCGCTTTGCTAAACCCGGAGAAACCTTATTGGGGGCCGATAGCCACACCACCACGGCCGGGGCCATGGCTCAATTGGCCATCGGTGCCGGGGGCCTAGACGTGGCCTTAGCCATGGGCGGGCGACCTTTTTATATGACCATGCCCTCAATCATTAAAGTGACTCTCTATGGCTCTCTCCCCCCTTGGACCAAGGCCAAGGACTTGGCTTTAGAAATTTTAAGGATCTTAACCGTTTCTGGCGGCCGAGGGGCTATCTTAGAATTTTGCGGCGAGGGGCTTAAAGGTTTGTCTTTAACCGATAGGGCCACTATTAGTAACATGAGCATAGAAACCGGGGCAGTGACCGCTCTCTTTCCTTCAGACGAACTTACCAAGGATTTTTTAGTTAAGCAAGGCCGTAGCTCAGATTATATCGCTCTTTCAGCCGACCTTAACGCTGAATACGAGAGCGAAATCGCCATAAACCTTGATAAGCTACAGCCTTTAGTGGCCACACCTCACTCCCCTGATAAAGTTAGCCCCGTTTCTAAATTAGAGGGCCTTAAAGTCGATCAAATCGCCATAGGCTCTTGCACCAACTCATCTTTTACCGATATGATGGCTGTGGCCGCTATCCTAAAAGACCATAAAGTAGCTAAGGACGTTAGCTTATCCATCGCCCCTGGCTCAAGACAGGTTTTAACGGAACTAGCCCGCCGAGGCGCTCTAGCCGATATGATTTCAGCTGGGGCCCGTTTGATGGAATCGGCCTGCGGCTTTTGTAACGGCGTGGGCCAAGCCCCCAAAACTAATGGAGTCTCTTTGAGAACTTCCAACCGTAATTTTCCAGGCCGCAGCGGCTCACCTACAGCTGGTCTTTATTTAGTAAGCCCAGAGACCGCAGCCGTCTCAGCTATCCGCGGGTTTCTAACCGACCCCCGCTCCTTTGGAGAAGCGGTTAATATTAGCCTTCCCGAGCGATTTGAAATAGACGATTCTATGATTTTACCCCCCCCTGCTTCAGGACAAGGGCAAGAAATTATTAGAGGCCCCAATATCGCCCCGCTGCCGCGCTTTAAGGCCTTAGAAAGTACTATCTCCGGCCCGATCATGCTAATTTTGGGCCATAACGTAACTACCGACGACATCTTACCGGCCGGGGCCTCAATCTTGGCTTTAAGAGCCAATATTCCGGCTATCTCTCGCTATATTTTTTCTAATATTGACCCCAACTACCATCAAAGGCAAAAAGAAGCCGGGGCCGGTTTTATCGTCGCTGGCCGCAATTACGGCCAGGGCTCGAGCCGAGAGCACGCAGCCTTAGCTCCTAGGTATTTAGGGCTAAGCGGGGTTTTAGCCGAAAGCTTTGCCCGCATCCATAAAACTAATTTATGTAACTTTGGCCTCCTGCCACTTGAATTCGTCGATCCCTCCGTTAGGCCCTCGATAAAGGCAGGCGATAAATTAACTATTAGCGGGCTAGAGCCGAGTTTATTGCCTAATTCAATCTTAGAAATACGCGATGACACCCAAAATCTTACCTTTTACGTAAGGCTCGATCTAAGCCAGAGGCAATTAAAGATATTATTAGCTGGAGGTATTTTGGCCTTAGAAGCTGCTCAATCATCCACTAATTAGCCAAAAATTTGAGATAGAGCTTCCTAATCCTACTAGTAGCGTCTGCCTGACCTAGTTCAACCTAAACCATAGAGCGCCTTCTGATTAAGACTTAGCGGACTAGTCAGGGGGCAAAGGAAAATACAAGCAAGTTTCAAGGCGTTTACGTCGTCATAGTGACCATCCGCTCTTCCAGCAATTTCAACATCAACACGCTTAGAGGCTTGATTACTACCTCCCATAACAATTGCAGTCTTCGCCAGCTCGGTGACGGCTACGATTTTTCTTTCGCGTCTTTTCAGGCTAAGATTAGGACGCATTCCTCCCCTGGCTAAACCCAGGGGGCTCCTAGGGAGAAAAAAGATGACTAAAACAGCCTTTATTTTTCCCGGGCAAGGCGGGCAATACGTGGGTCAAGCTGCCGACTGGCTAGAGCGCGACGAAGAAGCCGCCAGCCTTTTTAGCTTGGCTGAAGAAATCACCCAAAAACCCCTAAAAAAGCTTTGCCTAGAAGGCCCCATCGAAGAACTCTCAAAAACCTCTAACCTTCAGCCAGCCGTCTTAGCCGTCTCCATGGCCGCTAGCTTTAGACTAATAAAGCAAGGCTCTCAGCCTGATTACGCCGCTGGCCACTCTCTAGGCGAATTTGGGGCCCTAGTTTTAGCTAAGGTCATAAGCGCTAAAGAGGCCTTCGCTTTAATCACTCGGCGAGCCGAACTAATGCAAAAGGCTTCTGAAGATCAAAGCGGCTGCATGTCGGCGGTCTTAAACTTACCGGCTAAAACAGTGGAGGCTATCTGCGAGCTAGCTAGAAACGAAGGTCAAATCGCGGCCGCCAACTTTAACGCCCCTCTCCAAACGGTCATCTCCGGTCAGCCCAGGGCCGTGGCCGCAGCTAAGCGCTACGCGGAGCTTAAGGGTGGAAAGATAGTGCCCCTTCAGGTTTCAGGGGCCTTTCATAGCCCCTTAATGGCCGCTGCCGCTCTTAGCTTTGAAAAAGATCTTGACCAAATAGAATTTAAAACCCCGATCTTTCCAGTTGTGCCCAACTCCTTAGGTCGGCCCGTCTCTGACGCCCCAACCCTCTTAAAATATTTAAAAACTCAAATGATCTCCCCGGTGCGCTGGACCGAAACCATCTCTGGCTTAATTAGTGCGGGGGTATCTGAATTTTTGGAATGTTGGCCTAAGCCCTACTTGGCTTCTATTATCAAAAAGAACCTTTCCTCCGGTAGCACTAAAATAGAAATCAAATCGACCTCATAAAGTGGCCTCCCGTATAAGATAAATTTTATGGGTTATCTATTTAGCTTTAAAAATCTCTCTGGCCTAAAACCTCTTGTTAAAAAGAGCGGCTTAGTCTTATTAGCTTCTATCGTAACCTTAGCTCTTTTTTGGTTAAGCTTAGGCCTTTTTCCCGACCCCTTAGCTGAAGGCGAAGGTCAATGGAACTATACGGTCTCAATAACCGATAGAGGGGGCCGTGTTTTGCGTCAAATTTTACCCCCGCCCATGAATCGCCGAGAAAATCTTGCCCTTAGCCAGTTTGATCCCCATTTGATCGCCTCCGTTATAGCGGCCGAAGATAAGCGCTTTTGGTACCACTTTGGGATTGACCCCTTGGCCGTTTTAAGAGCTATTAAGATTAATGTCACTAGCAGCCGCATCATCAGCGGGGCCTCAACCATCACCATGCAGACCGCAAGGTTAACCCAAGGCTTAACCCCTGGCCCCAAAACCTTTGGCCGCAAGCTAAAGGAAGCCTGGCGGGCCCTATTAATAGAGCGTCATCACACTAAAAAAGAGATTTTAGCCCTCTACCTAAACTTAGCCCCAGCCGGACGGCTCAACGTTGGCTTACAAGCAGCTTCTAAAAATTATTTAGGTAAAAGTTCCTCTAGCTTATCTCCTGGAGAAGCCGCCTTTCTAGCCGCCCTTCCGGCCTCCCCTGGGAGCTTAAAGGCCTTAAAACCTCCTCTTAAGGCCCTCCAAAGAAGGGCGGTAATTATTAATCGACTCCATAAGCAAGGCTATCTTGATAGCGCCGCAGCCCGCAGGGCCACAGATGAGCCTATAGTTTTAGTCGAACCTGAGAGTTTCTTTAGGGCCTCGCACTTCGTTGACCGGCTAGTTAACAGCCTTGGATCAAGGCCGCCTAAAACCATAGTTACGACCTTAGATCTCGATTTACAGGAAAAAATCGAGCGCTTAGTTAAAACTGCGGTGGAAAAAAATCTTGACCGCGGGCTCGATCAAGCCGCTGCGGTGGTTATCTCTATTCCTGAGCGCGAGATCTTAGCTTACGTTGGCTCAGCCGATTTTTTTAACCCTATTGACGGTCAAATCGACGGCGCTAAAATAGCCCGTCAACCAGGCTCAGCTTTAAAGCCTTTTATCTACGGCTTAGCCCTTGATAAAGGTCTCATTACGGCGGCCTCTCTTTTTTACGATGGGAGCCCGGTCAGCTACCCCATCGCTCAAGGCTACTATCGGCCCCAAAATTACTCAAAATTAAATTATGGCCTCATTTCCGCTAGGGTCGCCTTGGCCAGTTCCTTAAACATCCCGGCCGTAAATTTGACCGCCCTTTTAGGCCCCAGATCAGTCCTTAAGCGACTTAGAGAGCTTGGGCTCTCTAGCCTAACTAGGGATGAAGACTACTATGGTTTAGGCCTAGCTTTAGGTAACGGTGAGGTTAGCTTAATTAATTTAACCTCAGCTTACGCCGCGCTAGCCGATGGAGGTAAACTTTATCAGCCTATCTACCTTTTAGGCCAAAAGCCAAAGTTTATCGGACAAATAATGAGCCAGGGTTCTAGCTTTATCATCTCCGATATTCTAGCCGACGATTTGGCCCGAGCTACCGGCTTTGGGCTCGGCGGGCCTTTAGCTACCCCTTACCGCGTCTCGGTTAAAACCGGAACTAGCACCGATTTTAGAGATAACTGGTGCCTTGGCTTTACCGACGGTTTCGTTGTAGGCGTCTGGACTGGAAACTTTAAATCTAAACCCATGAACGGAGTCTCCGGGGTTACCGGAGCCGGGCAATTGTGGAGGTCTATAACCGATCTGTTAGTTGAGAGGCGGCCGCCTGGAAAAATTATCATCCCCCCCTTAGTTGAGTCGCGCTCGGTCTGTGCAGCGACCTTGCTCATAGCCGGGGATAAGTGCCCTAACTTAAAAATTGAATATTTTATCAAAAACCTCCCTCAAGGGCCACAATGCGCCCATAACGAAGAGAGCTTTCTCTTAGCCAATCATAGCGCGGTGGGCCAAAGGGGAGCTCAAAGAGAAAAAAAATCTTTTGGCTTTATCTCTCCTCAAAAAGGAGAGGTCTTTGCCTTTGATCCGGGCCTAGCCCCAAGCTTTCAAAAAATAAGGGCTGTGGTCCGGCCCGAGCCTAATATGGAAGAACTAGTTTTCTATCTTAACGGCCAAGAAATCAAACGAATTAAGGTCTCTGGTACTAAAACGACCTCTATTTCTTTAGCCTTACAAAAGGGTAGGCAAAACCTTTCAGTTAAAGGCCTAAACCAAGGCCTTCAAGTTAAACTCGACGAAACGAGTTTTTTAGTAAGATGATCCCCTGGCCTCTAAAACCCCCTTTCACTCTCCCCCTATCTAGTCTCCCCGGCTTGGGCTTTAAGCGCCTAACCGATCTTAAACAACGCGGAATCTCATCAGCGCTCGATTTACTACTAAAGCCGCCCTTAGGCTATAGCGATAGAAGAACGGTTAAAAGCTTAAGAGAGGCTAAAAACGGAGAGCCTTTATTTTTTCGGGCTACGATTACTCGCTTGTACCTAGATCCAGCTCTTAAATACCTCAAAGCCGAAGTTGAAGACCAAGAGATGCAGGCCTTTCTTTGGTGGTTTGGGGGGCTAAAATATTTTAAAGACCAACTTAGCCTTGGGACCTCTCTCTATCTCTACGGCCAAGCCGTATTTAAAAATAATAAGATAAATTTTTCTCACCCTGATTTTAAAATAGAAAAAGAGGGAGATTCATCCGATATAACTGAGCCCGATCGTAACTTTCTAGGCGTCTTTCCCATCTATGGCCCATTAGGGCCCTTAGTTAACTCCTCTCTTAGAGCCAAGCTTGTTCACCGCTTAGTGGAAAGGTTAGACCAGGCCCCTTTAATTTTACCAGTAGATTGGCTAGCCAAACGCTCTCTACAAGACCCAGTTAAGCTTTTAACCGTTATCCACTCTCCTCCGGCCAGCTGCAAGGGAGCGATCCCTAAACCTAAAAGTAGCCGGGCCTGGGGAGCCTTAAGCACCTTTGAGTTAATGTTCTGGCGTCTATTAATCCTTAAAGCTAAGCCGAAAAACTGCGGCTTAGTGCCCTTAACTATTAGCGATAGAGTTAAGCAAGCGGTAAATAATCTCTGGGCTATACTTCCTTACTCCATAAGCCCAGAACAAAAAAGAGTGCTTAAGGAAATCTTAACTGAAATGGCCGGGCCAGAGCCCATGACTAGATTACTCCAAGGAGAGGTAGGCTGTGGTAAAACAGCCGTAGCCGCTTCCGCAGCTATGGCCGCCTTAAGTTTGGGCGGTCAAGTGGCCTTGATGGCCCCTACGGAAATACTAGCTAGGCAGCACCATCGTTTTTTTTTATTTCTAACTAATGAGCTTAACTATTTTGAGCTTCACTACCTCTCTGGAACAGTACCTCAAGCTGAAAGAAAAAAGATTCTAACCTCCCTGGCCGCAGGGCTCCCCTCTTTAACCGTGGGCACCCACGCCTTAGCCTCGCCTAAAACCATATTTGCTAATCTCACTTTAGCTGTTATCGACGAACAACACCGCTTTGGAGTTAAGCAACGCTTAGCCTTAAGGGCTAAGAGCCCTAAAGTTGATCTCTTAAGCCTATCGGCTACGCCCATTCCGTCAAGCTTAGCGGCCATTCTTTATGGTGACGCGGGGTTTAGCTCTATGATCGGCACTCTACCCGGCCGCTATAAGCCTGAAACCTTTGTTTTTGGCCCGGAGAAGACCTTAGAGGCTAGAAAAATGTTTATTGATATCGTCCGCTCCGGCCAACAAGGCTTTGCCGTCTATCCTCGCATCGGGCATATGGGGGAATCTTTGCTCCCTAAGGCTCAAAACCAAAAGACCTTAAGTAAAGAGCCTCCAAACTTATTTTTTGACTCTGAGCAAGATTACGATCATAGTGAGGATGATTACGATAAGTTTGAGGATGATTTTAGCGGGTGGGAAAAGACCATGCTACTACAAGCGAGCCGAGAGCTTAGTGAAATGGCCCCCGAACTCTCAATGGGCTTTATGCACGGCCGGCTCTCGTTAGCTCAACGAGAAAGCCACATGGAAGATTTTCGTTTAGGTAAGATAAGGATCTTAGCGGCCACCTCCATGGTCGAGGTGGGCGTAGACGTACCGGCAGCCAACGTCATGTTAGTCGAAGGGGCCCAATATTTTGGCTTAGCTCAGCTTCACCAGTTGCGCGGCCGGGTTGGCCGAGGGGGAGGAAAGGCTGTTTTTATACTCTTATCTAGTCAAATAGGAAATGAAATGACCCAGGCCCGTCTTAAAGCCATAAAAGAAAATTACGACGGCTACGCCTTAGCCGAGCTAGATCTTAAGCTGCGCGGCCCCGGCGAAGAACTTGGCTTAAAGCAAAGCGGTTGGCCACTCTTAAACTTCGCC
>JAITQT010000041.1 GCA_031288745.1 Deltaproteobacteria bacterium | reverse complement strand
TAAGCTATAAGAAAATAATTATGGGATATAGCATACCTAAAGGATTAAAAAATAAATTCTGCCGTCTTAGAGGCTGAGGGGTTTTTGCGCTACGATCAAGGGTATGCTAAAACTTAATTACAGCTCGAAAGTCGCTACCAGCAGCAACGTGGGGAAAAAAAGACTTGGTGAACGGTTACCTTTTTTAAAAAGTAAAATCTCAAAAATCTAGCTAAACCATTAAAATAACCTGGTCTCTCTTTTAAAAAAATAAATTTAGCCTACATAAAATAAAATAAAAGAGTTTTTATCTTCTTTTATACTATTAACCAGTTAATTATATCTAACAGCCCTTGAATAACAAAATATTTAGGTTTTGAAATTAATATTAATCAGTTGATAATTTCTTTGAACTGCCTCTTAGTCAAGTAATTTCTCCTTGGACCTTTAGAAAGTCCAGTACTAGGGTTAGATGCGACTAATTTTAAAACCCTGTCTCTTTTGTTTTTGAGAAGTAAAATCTCTAGAAAAGGAAAATCTCCTTTTTGTAAAAGTAATTTATTCTTCTAATTTTAGAAGAATAAACTTTTTATCTTTATTTTTAACATTAAAACACTGATAACTTGAGACGGCCATTGAAAACTAAAATCTTAAGGCTTTTCCAAAAAAAAGACCGCCTAATCCTCACTAGATCGGGCGGCCTGTTAAAGAAATAAACTCTCCCCACCCCCTAAAAAGGGTGGCTCTATCTGCCTACCAGGGCTTTTTTAGTGTTGACCAGTCTGGGTCATGATAACTCAAAAGAGAGGGCCGCCGTAGTTAACCAACAGCCTTTAGTGCCCCGAAGTTGGTTTAGCCTCCGAGGGCCCTCCAGAGCTAAAAACTTGGTAAATCAAAGCGCCAAACAAAGAGCCTAAAAATGGGGCCGCCAAATAGACTATAAAAAACCCAGAAGAGCCAGGCAAGGCTATGGAGTCCCAACCGGCTAAATAAGCAAAGATCCTAGGCGGCAAATCACGGGCCGGATTGAGGCAGCCTTGAGAAACTGGAGTAACGATGGAGATGACGATGGCCACTGTAAAACCTATTATAGCCGGGGCTATAGCGTGACCGGGCCCAGAGGCGTTTTTGGGGTCAGTTAAAGCGAAAACTACCAAAGTAATAAAGGCTAAGCCCAAAAATTCGCTCAAAAAGGCCATAGGCATAGTTACTACCTCAGCAACCCATTTGTGATGAAGCTTTAGGGCAGGATTGGGATAGTAATCGGCAAAAGCCATGGCCGTAAGTTCGCTGCCAGGCTGCCCACGAACGATCTCGTGAGCAGTCTCAAAATTTATTAAAAGCCCCCTGTAATGACAATAGGCCACCGCAGCAGCCAAAAAGGCCCCTAGACACTGAGCGAACATATAGCCGGGGACCTTGCGCCATGAAAATCCTCGAAAAACGGCCATCGACAAGGTAATAGCCGGGTTAATGTGACCCCCTGAGAGGCCGCCAAAGACATAAACGACTATAGCCACTGCTAGCCCCCAGACTATGGCTATTTGCCAAAGTCCAGTCTGAGCGCCGGTAGTCATAGCGCTCAAGATGGTAGCCATACCTGTGTAGAGCATAAAAAAAGTCGCCCCCAACTCTCCTAAAAACTCGCGCCGAGTAATCATAATATGCTCCTCCCACTTTGCTCTTTATATTCTTTCTTAGAACCGACTTTAATAGCCTGTATGCCCGGCAAGGCCCCACCCAAACCAGCCGGAGCGACTAAGCTCATCACGCATTTAAAAAAATAAAAAAAAAACATTTTCATCCTCACTTTGCGACCCCGCTAGACCTCGGGGAAATTAGTGGTAAGCTAAAAATTAAATAGCTTTATAGTCATCAAAAAAATAAAGCCAAGCTAAAACTCACTCAAGGAAAAGAAAAATAAGAGAGTTAAGTCATTTAATTATAAAAATATAACTAAAATTTTCAAAAAACAATATTAAAATCACAAAAAATATTAGTTCTTTTTTTCTTCGTTACGTGATAAAAACCACTTTAAGGGTTTTTCTCAAAAATTTGCCAGCCATTAAAAAAATTTTATAGGATGATTTATTTTACAAAAAGTTGAATTCAAAAACAACAATAAAAAAACCTCTGAGTTAGGGGTAAACCCCTATTCGAAGGTAAAACAAAACCCTGGCTAAAAAAACCGACCTAGGCCAAAAAAATAAAAACCCTTATTTCCAGGTCGTTATTCCCTCCCGAATGTTTAGGCTGGCTGAATTATGTCCTAACATAGACGGTTTATTGGTCCAAAGCTAGCCAATAAACTTGTCCAGCGATAGCTTAAATCTCCGGCCCAAGGCTGTTTTGACCACACTAAGCCTGATTACTATTTGCACATAAATAAGTGAACCACCACCGTCCTACCCTTCCTTCAAGTTCGTCCCTTCGGCACGATGATTTCCACTTACTTCTTACGCCATCCAATAGTTAGGTAGCAGGCCCATTGCCAAGTTATTGGCCCCGTGAGTTCTAAAATAAGTTAAAACGCTATCATATCCTAATATATCCGCTGCGTTTACATCTATTAAGTTGGGGCAAAATGGCTCTTCGCTATATTATATTTTGCAAGCTCGTCCGCTCACGCCTACCTGAGCTATTTAAGGTCAGCCGGGCTTAAGGTTCCTATAGCTCTTTCGGATTGCGACTCTCGACAGACACCCTAGCCGGTAGCTAACGTTACTAAAGCCGTGACCGAACTCTAAGATGAACAATTCAAGGTCAACGAGAATAGCCTTTTCCAAATCGCCTCTAAGGTAATTCTCTTTCATGTCGAACATATCCAGTAGATATAAGGCTTTGAACGCATTGAATGGAATCAAGGACTCGTCCGTTATTTGAGCGTTGGCCATGTCGCTGCGCCAATATGCCTTTCGGGAAATCTGTAGACGCAGGTCGCGCTTTCCAACCCCTTTTGCTGCAGCATCCTGCGCGTAGTACATGAATTCATCGTCAATTTTCAAAGGTAACAGCGCAACGAAATGTGACCAGAACAATTGTTGTGCCAGTGGCACAACAATTTGAAAGTCAGAGAATCGCGCCGCAAACCGTACCATTATTGTGACATTCGAATATTCAAAGCTCTTGCCAAATTTTTCTTGTACTTGTTAGGCCAGTGTCCCAACAATTCGTCTGCCGTATGGAATTCGTTCGCCGCCAAGCAAAACAGAGCCAATATGCTGATTGACTTCCCAAACATCAAGACGCTCTCCTGGTTCACTTTTACCTGAGCGCGGCGTTTTCTATTTTCTATAATCGCCGAAACGCTCTCTAACAGAGCAGCCTAGTCAACCACGTTTTCGGGCTGAGGCGCAAGAGCCTGTATCTTTTTCTGAGCCACTCTTTTTTCCTCCACCGCTGGTCGGCTCCGAGGTTCGAGCCATTATCTCGGTGATGTCGCAATCAAGCGCGTCGCAAATCTTAACAAGGACATCTGTCGTCATATTTGCGCCTTTTCCGAGTTTGGCGATTACCGTGGATATTACCAGTAAAAAGGATACCATACTGGTCCATTTTTACCACGAAAAAGTATACCACCCGTGGAAAAAAAAAATAAAAATTATCAGATGGGACCACATCTTGCTCTGGGCCAAAAAAATTTACTTTTAGAAAAAAACAACTTAAATATGATCGAAGCGCAAAAACCCCTAAAAAGCAAAGTAGTCTAAAAAATTAACTAGTAATAAGGCCCTGTTACAATTTTAAGGACTGATAAAGGTGACTTTTTGCGCTTCGATCAAATATCGTTTAGAAAGAGGACAAGTTTCCCGTCATTCCTTGGACAGATTTAACCGTCTATGTTTGGACAAATTTTTTCATCACAAACGTAATTTAAAGATTCATTGCAAGAAAACCCTTTAACTACGGCACTTCGTTAAATTTAACTTGTTGACTGACTCGTTAGGCAACATACTAAAAAAAATTAACAAGAGATATTATAAAAAATAAAATTTAATTACAGATAATTATATGTATAAGAAATTTTAATTTTCAATTATATAAAAAAAAGCCGCGTATGCGGTTTTTTTTTGATTAAATAACAAAAAGCATGTGGTGCAATTTGAACTTGTGTGTTATTTTTATGTTGCAAATAAAATTTAAATATACAAGAGGAAACAGCCTACACGCCATGATAAGCATAGCAGAAAAAAATGAACAATGTAAATATCCTGCTAATATAAAAAAAATAACAGATTTAATAGGTGGGGAGATAGGATCACAATTAAGATATGATAATAACCTAATAGATATCATTTATATACTAAACTTATGAAATAAACAAACACCTGATACACCTTTTCCATTTAATTCTATTAATATTAATTATAATAATACTCAAGTCAAAATAGATATTAATGATAAGTCATTTATTTTTGATTCAAATAATTATTTTAATGATTCTATTCCTATTATTTGTATACCTTTGAACTGACTCCCGATTTCAGACGTAAGTCTTTCTTATTCATCTTTTTATCAATCAGAATATGCAAAGCTTGCCGTAGCTGACTTTTGGCCTTCCTAACCAATGTCATTAACTTGAGGAGTTACCCTGTCTCCAAGGAAAAAGAGGAAAACTTATAAGCGATATTCTTTTATCTAAAAAATTATTCTAAAGATGAACTTAATTGCTCTTAACATTTAAAAATATCTCTACCAAAGTCCACAATTAAAAAAAATAACGGATCTCCTGTCAAAAAATAGATCTAACGAAAAATCCGTAGTCACTGACTACCTTCAATTATTTATGTAATATGTTGTAATATAATACTAATAGTCTACCTTATTTAGTAAGTAACAGCATAACCCAAAACGAACTGGAATAGTTTTAACAAAGCCTGTTGATTGAAAATTTCTTAAGTTGTGGATATTGCTATTCAGTAGGTAAAAGTATAATTCAAAACCAAACGGACGAGTTTAACAAAGCCTTCTGATTGGAATTTTCTTAAATTTTTACATTAGTAGGCTAAGTAGAAATCGCATTAAAGATGGTCCCCTAATATTGAAATAGGCTCTCGGACGCCAGTTCGATCTTAATAGTGAAGAAGGCGACGTTATGGGGTTGAAATGCCCAAGTCTAGAGTCGGTAACCGTTTTTCTTAGGTCCAGTCTCATCTATGTTTAGTAGCGGTTGACTGGGGAGGGCCTCTTTAACTTCCTCGTAGGGTTCTCTAGGGCTGCGGCGTCCTGGGCGAGGTTCTTTGAGATAACGCCCCGGCTGACTTTTAAACCGAAGACGCCTAAAATCATTTAGAGGAGAACGAGTTAGGTTTTAATTCTATCAGCTCTTGTAGGCGGTCATTCTTCTGGCTGGGCTTTAAATCAGTCCTGCAATTTTGAAAAGTCGCGATTCGGGCTTAACTTCGATCTGCTCTACGGGGAGATTAGGGTCGGGTAGCTAGAAAGGTATCTCTAATTTTTTGGCTTCTGATTTATCTTTGCGGTTAACTTTTTTCGAAAGTGCACCTTGTGGCTTTTTTGGGCCCCTGATTTCCCCTTTATGGATTGGCCGTTTTTATCAAACTTAATTCCAGTTCAGCATTTGTTTGCGCCAATGGCCTGACATTTTCCTTCTTGATTATGAGCAGACCTTATTGGAAGCTGGGATTGATAAGAATAGACTCAATGAGGTGCTGGAGCGTATAGTCGGTGGAGGCACAGTCGACTAAACGAAGTAGCCGGTATCTTTGGTTGTTGACTTGTTGGCAATTAAAACCAGCCTCAAAGACCAGATTTACGCTAGTGAGTTTTTAAATCTTCCTAGCAATCTGGCCTAACCTCCTCCTCTTGAGACTTAAAACAAAGAGAGGAATCAATAAAATTTATTAGTTCGTTCACCTGCTTTTTATAACCCATTAATGTCTCGCGCCACTTTTCTAGACAAGCAAAGCCGTCCTCGGTTAGAGTAAAGCAACGCGTGGCCGGGCCGTTTGAGTTTAACTGCCAACTTGACTCGACGTAACCTTGCCTTTCCATATCTTTAAGCGTGCGATAAATACCGCTGATATCGGGGGCACCTTGGGTTATGAGATCGTCTTGCTTATCCAGAGCCCTCTTTAAAGCATAGCCGTGTTGCCGGCCTCTGGCCAATAAGGCCATTATTAGAGGTTGAACGAGTTTGGTTAAAGTCTTACCGGTGCAAGGGCAATCGCCAAAATCCATATTCTTCTCCCAAATGCGTCCCTAAGGTCTAACTAATTTTTCCTCTCATGACGCCATGTTTTTTTTTAACCTCTAGCTAAGAAGGCCTAAAGCTTACTATAGTGCTAATCGACCAGAAAAACTAAGGGTGAGATAAAATAATCAAAGCTCTTGAGCTTGAAGGTAGCTCAAAGCCAAACCCATAAAAAAACCAACAGTTGTAGCTAAATTAAGGCTCCTCACACCTGTTTTAAGGGGCACCCGGTAGACAAAATCGCACCTATCCATAATTTCAAGGGGTAAACCGCTTGTCTCTGGCCCAAAGATAAAATTATCGTTAGCCTCCGCTCGGTATTGGTTAAAGTGACGACCATAACTTGCAGAAGTACCTATCAATCGACCAATGGAGCGCCCTTGGCGGAAAGATAGCCAATTAGACCACAAGCGCAAATCAACCAAAGGCCAATAATCAAGACCAGCCCTTTTAAGGTGACGATCGTCAATAGTAAAACCAAGTGGTTCAATAAGGTGTAAGGTCAGACCTAAGCCCGCGCAAAGACGAGCTATATTTCCGGTGTTAGGCGGAATTTGAGGCTGATAGAGAACTATATTAATAGCCAGAGATTATCCTCCGCACAATTTATAATTTAAAATTTTTAAATTTAGCTTTAGCCTTGCTCACCATAGTCAAATTGGCAGCGACAGGTAAAGGCGTAGCCGTTTTCAACCAGCATAGGCCTTTCAGCCGAAAGAGATTTGACCATTCTCCCCCGCAAACTTCCTGGATTGGGCTCGCGAAAGATCGCCCCAGGCAAGATTTGGACCAAGGATCTTTTATAAGGATTAAGCCCAAGGCCCCCCTCGCCCACACGGCCACGCTTAATCTTGAGCCTATAATAGCCCTCTATCGGATCTTCTGCGGCCGGCACGTAGCTTGATAAATTAATAAAGCCCCCACCGCTCGGGGCTGAAAAAAAATCTATTTTTTCGAGGCTCTTTATAGTAAATCTGCCCCATCCCTTACTCTTTCCAGCCCCGTAACCAATTGTGCCTAGTTCGCTTAACCAATTAAAAAGCTCTTTTTCCGCGCTCTCTCTCACTCTAACGTAGAGTTCTAACTCTTGACTAACTATTGCCGAAGAGTAATTAGAAAAGCTAGAGTCACTTAAGTCTTTAGCGACCTCTAACGAGCCGAAACGAGAGCAAAAAAACCTCTCCCTTTCGATTTTAAGCTCTGGGGAGATTAAAAATCGCTTAACCTTATAAGAAGCGTCGGCTGCACACTTAATAAATTCCTCGACCTCAATAAAATCAGCCCTCTTACTTAGAAGGTAATTTTCATCTAAACTTTGATTAAGAGAGTTAAAGGGCCTTAGAGGTAAAGGCAAAGTCCCAGCCGGAAAGGCGTCAGAGAATATAAAAGGAGGAGTAGAGTTTAAAAAAGGAGACAAAAAACTTTTTAACCCATCTTCTCCCTGTCTTAAGACTATCAGCCAACACAAGTGGCCGAAGAGGGCGTCAGAGCGAGGGATAGACGATAAAAATGACTCTGGCTTAAGCCTAAGCCGCCAATCGATCCACGGGGCCGATTGGTCCTCTCGCCTCTCACTAGCCACTTGGTTTACTTTCATCTTCTTTCTCGCCATTAGAGCAATGGCGTCCTTCTCTTTAATCTGAAAAGTTGCGACAAGTCCTCTCGCACTCTTTGCTCCTCTTAAACGACTACAATTGCTGTGAGAGGTTAAATCAAGCCTTAAGCTTTTAAATATGGAAACTAGCCGAGGCCTTCGATGGCCACTTGACCGCCGTAAACCCCCTGAAGCTTCATCTTACTTAAGCTCCCCCGGACTAGTTGGCTAAATCTTAAGTGGAAAAAGCTCTTAGAGCGTGTAAGGGCCCCTCTAGTAAACCAAACTTATTAAGTTTCATCCGCCAATAGCTCGCACAGCCGTTAATATCGACATCTTTAGTATAGCAGCGCAAGTTTAGGACCTTAGAGAGTTCAACGACTTAGACAACTTGCGAGTTTAAGCTTTGGAGAGCTTAGCCTGATTTGGCTTGAACTTGGTAAGATCACCTCTACTAGCGGCCATGGAAAGTACTATATCTTTAAAAAAGGCCCAGCCATACCTTGCCCGTTAAGTAACAACCGCAGCGTCTTTTAGTGGCCCTTGCTCCTAGCTTAAATCTTCGTCGCTAGCTTAGGGGTTTTCGGCTAGAAAGACCCTCAATATCTTAGTCGGCTTTCTTTTAGTCGCACTTAGCGCCTTAGATGGTCTAATTCTAGAGTTACACTAGCCGTCCTTAGCTTGGGCAAATATTTAGTTCGCTCGGGATAGGCACCCTTATAGACGCTAAGGGCTTTGCTCTTAAAATGTTGATATCCGGCTTTAAGCTGCGTTCTGTTTCGTACTTAGCTTATCCATATCTATAACCTAAGAGCTTCAAGATAACATAACCGCAGCTGGCTGTGGCGTTAGTTTTTAATCCATATAACAACGTAGCGGACTTAACGCCGTTGACCTTAGTCAACTAAGACTTTTACAACCCCCCTTCTTTAGGAAAAGTTAGTTGACCGGCCATCTGACGAAGAAGAGCGCTTAAGGGCCTATCATTTTCATCGGTAAATTTCACATGCCCAAAGCCCCTAGAACCGTAGGCCCCAAGATAATCCTTTTCGATTAAGTCTAAACCGTCGGCCAAATAGTTAAAAAATCGGGCACTCTCATCGCCGTCAAAAATCCTAAGGGAAAAAGAAAAGTTAAAATCGCTTCCAGCCGGAAGGCGTTCGGCCAAACGGTGGGTGAAGCGGCTAGAGCTAAAGCCGGAGCGTCGATCTACTATAATCTCATTTTTTACTTCAGAATCTATACCCAAACTCATCCAAAGAGCCGTAGTCTCCTCCGTCGGTTGGCAATCCCTAAATAGCAGCCTCGTAGGTGAGCGACTTTTCTTAGAGTCGGCGCAGCCAAACAAGAGACAGACGTCGCACTCGCCGCAGACGCACGGACGGCCATCTGATTGAGTGGAGGGGCAATCCCTAAGTTCCAATAATGCCCTAAGCTTTCCTTTAATAGAGGAGCCCGGCACGTAGGGCCAGCGGGTGATGGGGTGACGGAGGATAGGGTTCTCCACTTCCCCTAGGCCTAAGTTATCTCTACCGCCGCCCACGCGCAGCCCAGATTCCAAAACTTTTAGGAACCCTTTTATTTCTTCAATTGATTTAAGTATCACAGCCATCTATCTGCTCCTTAAAGCCTAAGGGGTCAAAATTATCTTTTAAAAATAGAAACAATTCTCTTCCCTTACCTAGGGGTTAGTTTAGAAAAAACTAAGGGCGTCGCTCTAATAATTATGAGTTAACTAACTCTAGGTCAATAATTTTAGCAATAGTTAGTTTAGAGTTCCGATCTTAAACCCACCCCTTCCTCCAAAGCCTCCGATTCAATTCTAGGAGCGGGGGGCGAAAGGTTGGTAATAGGATTAAAGGAGAATCCTTTTGGAATAGAGGGGGCAAAAGAGCCCTCTAAGAGTTTAAAAGCCTCTGAAGGATTATCTTTTCCTTCTTGTAAATCTAAAGCGCGACGGAGTTTAGTGATAAAAAGATCGGTCAAAAAAATAAAAAGCACGTGCCGCCTTAAAGCATGCCAACGGCGAGCCTCGCAGCTGTTAAGGCCAAAATTAACTATACTATCTTTAAAACAGTCTTCACTTAAGCGTTGAAGAGAATAGAGATAGCGCATCTTCAGCGGGGAGGAGCTTAAAGGCTCGTTACTTAGCCAATAGTTCATTGAACCGTCCTCCTGTCTTCTAACGTAGAGCCATAGGCCTTGGCCTGGTCGACCATAGAGCTCTTCGACCACTTGAATGCACTTATCTTTAGGGATAAGGGTGCCCGCAGATGTATCGCTTAAATCACACCAAGGTTGAGTGTCTTCTTCCACCAGACTTTTCACTGACATCGAATTGATAGGGGTTAAACTATTTTTAAAAAGCTCGTTAACCGATTGCGGGCTGCCAAGAAAAACGCGATGGGAACCGGATACGGAAGCAAAATAAATAAGGTCTTTAGGCAATAAATCTAAATACTCCCGCTCTCTACCAAAGACGTCATTGAGGCCTATGTATTTACCTTTAAAGGTTGGAGAGTTAATAGCCCGGTAGATCATATCGGAAAAAATCCTGCTTTTAGGCTTATATTCAAGATCTTTTGGCACGTAAGCTTCTTGACGTAATTGAGAGTATTGCTCCTCAAACCAGACAGCGGGCATGAAGAGCTCGTAATCGAATAAGCCTCGCCCATTAGGGCCAGCGTATCCCAAAAGGATCCCGCTCTGACAATTGTAAATCTTACCATTAGGACCGCTACGTTGACGCATCACGCCCACACTGCAATTGCCTTTCTTTTTAAAATCGCAGGCGTCTACGGTTAGCATACCTTCGCTATGGCCGACTAGCTCGAAGAGTTCCTTTTGATACTCTTCTAACATTTTCTTTTCGTCTAAAATTCCGCGAGTTAAAAAGTTGGAAAATTTTCTTACGTCGTGTTTATTTAAGAAAGCTATGGCCATAGGCACCATGGATTTGCGCTTCAAATCGCTCATAAGCGCTTTGATATAGACAATAAAATAACGGCCTAGCTCGATGCGTTTTATAAATTGATAGTAGACTAAAAGATGGTCGGTTAAAGCACGCTGAAAAAAATCATCGTCAATCTTCTCAACGCCGAGTATTTTCAATAAACTATCGTAGCGAGTGGGGACGGTGGTGACAAACTCAAAGAGTTCCTCTCTATCGGGTGAAAGGCGCAGAAGGTTTGGTTTAAAAATCTTCTTAAAGCGGCGATTCATGATGTAAACGTAAATATCTTTTTCGTTGCCATGGTAGACGAAGGTATTTTTAATCTTGGCAAAGCCCTTGGTTTGGCCGAGATAAGTCCAGTTGGCAGCGATATAACAGGTTCCGCTATACTTTTCGCGCGCAACAAAGGTTTCAACAAAATAGGGTTCCTTCCCGTATTGCTCTTTCCAATCCTGACGGGCCTTTTTAAGGCTAGAGGACAGGATATGAGAGGCTAGATTTTTAATCTTGATCCAGGGCAAGATCAAAAAACGGTTGTTATTTAAAAGATGAGGCAAATATTTGCCCTTCGTTTCCTCATCCCAACCAACATACTTATCCCTCGGCCCCAGCTTATAAGAGCCGGCGCAATAGCCTATGGCCGCAACCAAACGATTGCCTAAAAAGCACAGGTATTTAACCCGACCTCCAATCACCTTACCATAGCCAAGATAATGGTATTTGCGGATCAGATAATCCCAAATCGGCTCTTTACTAGTTGAATTGACTTTAAGATAGGAAACATGACCATATTGGCTTAAATCTCCGGTTAAGGGAGTTTCGTCGCCTAAATCTACATCAGGCATAAAAGTGACTATCCTCGTTTTAGGGCACCTGGCCTAAATAAAGACCAAGCGGTTTGGGTTACAATTTTAAGAAAAACAAAAATAAGTAATCTTACCAAGAGAAAATAAATTAGAGCGCTTAGTGACGCGGCCTCAGCCAGATAAATTATCTACCCCGCTCCCTACCCTCTCACAAAACTTAGAGGTAGCTAGCAATAGGCCTATTGGTTACAAAAAACTGGTAAAGCTCACATAACAAAAGACATTGGTCGCGTAGCGGAAAAAACCAGCCAACTCTTGGGACGAAGAGAGGGCTGTTTTGATATGGCTTTCAAAAAAAACCTTTACAATTTCTGGGAGTTGTCCGCTATTAAAAGGCTTTTCTATTTTTTCCACATACATTACCCCAAATAACTCTCTAGCTTTAGAGAAATTATTCTCATTTTGATTTAAAATTCTTATTATATTGAAAAATATTTTATATATCGCTCTATATTGAGAGTGTTTAAAGCCAGCCTGCTCAAAGAGCAGGGCCACCTCCCGAGCCGATTCAAAGAACAAAGTGGGTAAGATTTCGCCATCAGGACCGTAAAAACTTTTAAAAATTAATTTATCAGGTAACTCTGAGCTAGCAGAAAGGCTTTGGTACCTAGTGGAGGGCGGCAGCGGCCTAAAGTTGCCGAACTTTTTAAAAGTCGAAGGCATGGGCGGGGAAGAAGGGTCGTAATTAACGCTAAGGGGCAGCGGCGATGCCAGCGAGGGAGAGGAAGAGACTAAAGAAGAGGCCGCCGAAGTAGCGTTAGGCGACTCGGTCGCTACTTGGGCATCCAATGGAGCTAAATCCGACATAAGAAGGCGTACTTTTTTGGCCACAAAGCCGCCGCCACCGCGATAGCTCTTAACTCGGTTAAACTCAGCCTTCACTCCCTCGGCAATAGCTTCGGGGGAAGAGTCGAGGAGGTCTGAGTAATGAAAAAACAGGTCGTCTCCTTGTTGTACGCTTTGTATAAAGCCAAAAAAACGGTCAGTCACCTTTTTTATTATCCCAATTTCAGACATTATCTAACCCTCTCAAAAAAGCTAAAAAAACACGGCCATGGCCAAAAGAGTTTTTTTTACCGATAAAAAAATAGACCCACCTTCGAGGCTCAAAAAGCCTGAAAACAAATTTTAAAATCGACGCAAAATTAAAGCGTAACGACAAGCAAAACCAAGCCTAGGAATCCCCCCACCAGGCATTATTAAAGAGGAGGCCCACTGTTTAGCCGCCGCTCTTTCCCCATCTTGCGGGGGAGTGCGCCAATTAATTAGGACATCGCGGGCTAGATTTGGGGCGTAATCTAAATAGCGACTTTCACAAGTGCGAACGAAATCCTCCCAAGTTTGAGCGTAAGTTAAAAGCCTATTAAGCTGGCCTTGAGAGATAGTACCCTTATTGAGCCAATAGAGGAGCTTTTTAGATTCATTTAAGGCTAGCTCAAATTCGCTCCAAGATAAAACTAGCCCTAAGAGAGCCAGGCGGTCTTTTGGCAGCTGGCCTTCTTTTTTTTCCAACCCCTCAGGACTATAAAAACTTACTATATTTTCAGCCCCATAAGGGATCACGCTGGCCGCGCTGGAGGAAAGCTTAGCCATAGTTAAGAGTTTTTTAGCCTTTTGAATCATTTTACCTAAACTAACCCCGTCTAGGGCGTCGAATGCAGCTAAAGAGGCCGAAAGAGTTAGATTAGGGTTAAAGGCGCAGTAGTCAGAAAAATCTTTCCTAACCACAAAAGCCATATCGACCGCTCTATCAAAGGGGGCAACCACAGCGGCCGAGGCTCCTGAGCTATAGATTAATAAGGCCTCGAAGCGTTGACAAAGCCTTTCGAAATGAAGGCTAAAAAAATAGTCTATCGTCCTAGAAAAACAGCTTAACCTTGCGGCCGACAAATCATCCCCAAAACCTTGGTCGGCTAAAAGGGAAAAGCGATCGACGTCTAACATTAAACAGCCAACGGGAAGACTTGAGCTTTTACTATCTTCAAAATCCCAAACTTGGGCTAAAGGGCGCTCGACGTTTAAAGGCGAGTGTTTAGAACGCGGGCGGTAGACCAGGGCCCGACTCGGGTGTTCTTGAGGGGCATAGCCGCTCATACAAGAAATTAGAACCGCCTCTTGCTCATTTTTTAACTGGTTACCCAAAGGACCCTCTGAGGGCTCATAACCATTTAAAAGCGAAAAAGAGCCTAAGGGGGCCTGAAAATCTCCACGCTCTGAATCTAGAAAAAAAGCTACTCTATCGGCTTTTTCTAAGCTTTCCCCCAGAATGATTTCTTCTAAACACTTTGAACAAAGCGAACCCGAGGGCCCAGCGGAATAATTTTCGCAGCCAGGACAGGAGATTTCTTGACCACGAGGCCCCTGGGGCCCTAGAAAAAATTCTTCCGCCCAAACTCCGTGGCGAGTTAAAGAACCAAAGGCCTCCTTTAGCCTTTGACTTTCCTTAAGCTCAATAAGGTTCCTCCAAAGTTCCCCTAATCCGATTCCAAACTCTTCCACAGACGCCGGCAAAAAGACTTGGTTAAAGGATAAATCAATAAAGCGGCGAGAGTTAAGCCATTGATTTACCTCAGATTGTATTCTTTCTAGTGTCTTTATGGCCATATGACCATTAGGCACGATTAAGAGCGCTTCGCCTCCATAAGAGAGCCAAATCTGGGTCATCGGCAGCTCTAAGTCGTTTAACAGATGATACGCCACCGCTTCTATATAGATAGAGGGCATAAGCGAGCGGGCTCTTAAGCGCAAAAGCTCGTGAGAGAACGACTTCAAGCCTTCCAAAAAGCCCTCTAGGGCCTTAAATTCTAAGGAAATAAGCAAAAGGGGCTTATTTTGATCTTCAGCCCGATGTAAGGCCACTAACAAGGCAGCGGTAAGTTTTAGTTGATCTAATAGAGAGTAATCGGCTCTAGAACCAGGGGAGGCCGGAATATTTACGGTAAAGTGTTCTAAGACGCCCAAGGCCCGGTTAACGAAATCAAGAGGTCTTTGACAAACGTTATTTTGCCAAACCGATAAAAACTGGGCCCATAAGGAGTGATAGGCAGTTTGAGGGTCTAATGGCTGATCGTCGGCCGCAGGAAAGATAGAGCTGGCCGTAAGCTGGAGCAAAGGGAGGCGGCCCTTGTGACGCCAATCCAATTCGTTTTTAAAGGCTACGGTCCTTAGAGGAGAAATCAAACTTTGGCCGGCTAACTTAGGCGAGGGTTCTTTTTCCGGGCCCTCTAAGGAGCAGGCTAAATTAAAAGCGCACTTAAGTAAAGCTTGCTCTGGGTTTTGGGGCTGCAAATAGCCCAGAGCTAATTGCTCTATCTTTTGAGGCGATAGGGAGGGAGGAAAGTTGTTAAGCCTTTGAAAAAACTCTTTAGCGTACATCAGATGCCTTTGAGGGCGATCGGTACCTATTTTAGGGCATAACTCACTCTCAAGAGCGGCTACCTCGGGGCTTAAACCGCCCTCCGGGCCACCGGCCCTAGCCCAAAATTTACCAATAGCGCAGGTAAGTCCGGCCAAAGCCATCTGGGCCGTCTCTATTTCGCACTGGTTGAACTCTTTGCTCGTAGCTCCCTCTTCTGAACTTCTCTCACCCAAAGCGGCTCAATCTCCCTAAAGCAAATTTGTTACCTAAGGCCAAGGGCCTTGGGCAAATTAACCTCTCAACCATCATAATTTTCTCCATAATCAAACCGGCCCAGGCCAAAAATAGCCCCCTTGCCTAGATGGACGTATTGGCCGAGCCTAAAAAGCGGGGCCAAGACGCCGGCGTCGGCTACAAAGAGTAAACTTCCGGTCACCCCGCTTAAGGGGGTGGTTGATTTTTTTCTGGTGCTATAGCGCTCGCTGGCGCGCCAAATAAAATCACGCTTAAGGACCATAGCCTCGTTAGCCGCCTCAAAAAAAACCGAGGGCCAATCAGTCTGTTGCCCGTCGCCGTGAAAATACCTTAAAAGAAAGAGCCTTCTAGTTAAAGAACTGACCAAATCGAAAGGCTCAGGGGCTGAACTAATTTTACCGCCCACCTTAAGGCGCAAAGGAGTTAAAAATCTTAAAAACAGTGTAGACTTACGAGAGGGCTCCGGCGCAAAGGAAAGGTTAACCGCTGATGGGGGAGCTATTAAACGCCCTCGCTCCCAGATAAGAGCGCCGCTTTGATCGAAAAGGGCCGTTAACTCAAAAGGCGTCTTATCGCGCCCCAGACCCTTATGGCCAAGCCGCTCTAAGGCCCTAGTTAGGAAGGCCGCGTAATTTAGAGCCCGGCCCATTAAAACAAAACTAAAATCTACTTCTTCTCCTTCTATGACTACCGGGGCCCTCTCGGCCGGCTCTTCGACCACGAGAGGGTGAGGGGCGAAGGTATAGAGCTTCATAACCTCGCTTGGAGAAGGCACGGGCGTTTCAAACAAATAGCCGTAAGCGCAGCCATCCTTAATCGGGCAAGGTCGACAATCTTGAAAATCAGCCCCGCAATAAAGGGCCTTTAAACTATAACCCAAGCCCCCGCGTAGGCTATTGGCCCAGCGCTCAGAGATAAAGCCCGACCGCAAAAACCTAAGGCGTGCGGTCAAGCGGGTCAGGGGCAAGAGATTTGAGGCCAACCATAACCACCCAATCGGCCTTTTTAGAAAGATAGGCCTAAAAAATCCTGGCCCCGCCGAGGGCCTTAAACCACATCTTTTAGTGGTTGAAAAATAATAGCAAACTATTCTTTGTGGGTCAAGGAGCGCTTGGCTTAATCCAGTTTTCTAAATTTTTACGTGCTTGACTAAATTTAAATTTAATTGAATGTGATATTATACCGATAAATTTGATATTTAACTGATTTTTATATTTATATTATTAAATAATTTTTTTATTTTGATTTTATATATATAATTATTATTTATAAAAATTAATTATATTATTATTACTAAAAAAAACAAGCTCATTAACTAAAAGTAAGCCTTAAAAACGTAGATAGGACTATTTTCATTGCTATTTATTGGTTATGGTATTTTTTCTTTCGAGTTCTTTTTAAAAATGAGCCAATTAAGTGCTTTAACCGGCGATGGGGAGGTCTTAACAAGAGAGCTGTACAAAAAAACGCTGAGACCGACTAAGTTCAGCGGCAGCCGCTCCTAATTTCTCTTAGTTTTCCTAAACTGTTACCGTTCACTAAGTTTTTTTTCCCCACGTTGCGGCTGGTAGTGACTTTCAAATTGTAATTAAGTTTAAGCATACCCATAAGATCTTAACAGTAGTTCTTTTGAGGTTGCTACTTAGCTCTCTGCCCCAACCATAAATTTTAACTTGGATTAATGTTAAAATTACTAAGCTCCTATAGGGAGCTACATTGTTGTGGTATGTGTCGTCCCTTTCAATAGGCTTGGCACAGCAACGTTCTCTCTTGTGAATAGCCCCTTAAACGTTCACATTAGTGAACGGATACAATATTACCTTAATGGAATTTAGGTCCGCTTAAAGCTTTTTAGGTTAAAAAAAACTCGCTTAAGCCCTTAGGGCTTAGCGAGCTTTTTGGTCTAGTCTTTAAGGATTCTGACCTTTAGGACTAATAACTATCAAAGGGCCAGCTTTAGTTTTTTATAGGCTAAGAATTAAGATATAAAGATAGCGCGGCCAATTAAAGGAGAAGAGAATAACCTTATTATTTGCCCTTAAAGCCTCCAGGGCGTCTACTGATGGCTCCAAAAAGGGCCATAGATATTAGAAGCGTTCGATTGAGATTAATAAAACTTTTAATTTCACCTTAACTGCGACTTAAGGTTAACCTTATTGATTCAATTAAACGGCCAAACTAATTACGGTTCTGGTAATCTCGTAATTGACCCTACCGTCAACTAGCCTCGCTTTCACTTCACCACTTTCGGTATCGTGAGTAAGCCTAAAAGTTAATTTAGGCTCAACGCTCCCTTGGATCTCGTCGCCTAATCCATTTCGCCCGTTTATACGTTGATGACCGTGTCCGGCCACCTCGAACTCGTACTCCACTATCCTAGGTTCGCTCCCTTCTGAATTCGTTCTAGGGGTAAGTCTAGTCAGAGTAAAGTCCTGCTCAACACTAAAATTAACCTCGCCAAAACCTATACCTAGCTGAGTGCCAAGATCGTAATCGACTAGAGAGCTTAACTCTGAAAAGAAGGCTTGACTCATAACCGTTCTAATAGTATCAGTAAATTGCTGGCTCCCCCCAAATGAGGTTAAAGCCCTATCGATCTTATCGGGTAAGAAAAGAAAGCCTTCTGGAAGCTGGGCTTTGGGATCCGGCAGCCTATGACGGCCACGCGGGGTCGAATCGGAGAGGGTGTCGTAAACAGTGACGGGAGACTCTCCTTGGGCGTTAGGAGAGTCTAAAAGCCTCACCCGCCCACTACGAGCTAAATCATTATTAGCGATCCTATTAAGCTCGTCGCGCACTTCACCTTTGGCGGCAAACATGAGGTTGGCGCTTTCTTCAACGCTTTGAACCTCACTCTCGTTAAGGGTTCTGTCGCGCCTTACAGTCCCTTCAAACTCCGCCGTGGACACGGGCTGAGGGTCAATGGGGCCAAACTCGTTAGCAGTCAATATTACCTCGCGCCCAAAGCGAAGTTCGGGGTGGTCGCCCAATTTGGTTAACTCAATATTTTTAAATTCGTCTAAACGGGCCAAAAACTCATCCTTACCTGTAGAATCGGCTAGGGCTATGGCTTGCCGCTCGGCCGTTTCAATGGCTTTAAGGGCTAAGTGTACCCCTCCGACAGAGGAATTAATCTTTATCCTTCCAAGAGCCTCGATGATCTTATTAAACTGGGGTTTATCACTAAACTCAGTCTTAAGGCTATTGGCGAATTGATTATAATTTTTAACAAAATTTTTAGGCGCTCTCTCTAGATTATCCACGCCTGTTTTAACGGCCTGATTTGATAGATCGCGGCTAAAAAAGCGCTGAAACGTTTCTCCTAAATTATGGAAAAAACGTCTAAAGTTGCCGAAAAAGTTATTCATAGATCGGTATCCAGTGGGGTCGGCCTGGACAGAATAGCCGGTGATCTTGGTAGATAAACCGCGACAACTAAAGGGCTCCATTTTTACGTAAAGTAATCTCGCTCCCTTAGTGGGGACGTCGTCGGGAAGATTTTGGTGGAGAACGGACCTCCGATTATGAGGCATAATGACGTTACCCACGTCTACCCCATGCGCGCAAAACCGAGGCTCGGTCTGGTAGCGCTCAAAATGCTCAGAGCTACGCTCGTAAGAATTAGCTAGGCTTAGAAAATGTTTGAGACGCCCTTGGCCATCTTCTATGAGCAGACCACCCTCCTTAAAATCAGCGCCCAACCCATTGTTCTGGCCCGCCTGTAGACCGGCTTTTAGAGAGGCTAAGGACTGTAAGTACCACATAACGGAGGCTATCTCATCCTCTCCTATGGCCGGAGGATTTTGCCCTGGCTGGCAGCGATCGTAATAACCGCTTTGGATTTTCGAGTAAATTTTAGCCCCTTCGCTTACGTAGCTCCGTATTTGCTCGGGAGAAATCCTTCCTCCGTTATTAGGCAGCAAAGCCACCCGGCCCCCTTCCACCATGATTGGAGTTAGATTAGGATTGAGAGTTCGAGCGGCGTTAGCCGAAGCGTTAAGGGTTTGAACAAAACCTATCTCAGTTCCATGAACTGGCGGCCGACTTATAATTGAATCTGCCCGGGCCTGCCGAGCGGAAGGCGAAGCTGTCGCCGTCGAGGTAGAAATTGGGGTTGTTAACGGCGGCTCAGTCTGCTGAGCACCGTTTAAGGCCATGGCCCCAGCCGGTATTTCGGCTTCTAACGGCGGAGTCGTAGGGGGGGCTAAATTAAGGCAATTAGGCTCTTGCCCTAGACCTACACCTACCCCCGTGACGCTAACTCCCGCTTCAGGAGTGGGGGCGATTGCCGGTGACTGATTTAATCTAACTTCGTTCATTTTCTCTTACCTCAAATTATGTGAAAATAGCAAGAATACTACCAACGTTTCCCTGGACGATGTCCTTGAAGCTGGTAGCAACTTTCGAGTTGTAATAAAGTTTTAGCATACCCTTAAGTTCTTAACATTAGTTCTTTTGAGGTTTCTACTTAGCTCTTTGCTCCAACCATATATTTTAACTTTGATTAATGTTCAAATTACTAAGCTCCTATAGGGGGCTACATTGTTGTGGTATGTGTCGTCCCTTTCAATAGGCTTGGCACCGCAACGTTCTCTCTTGTGAACGGGCCCTTAAACGTTCACATTTGTGAACGGACACTTGAAATACAAGTAATCGAGTCAATAAAGGCTAATGATGTGATTAAAGCATCAAGGCAAAAGAATATTGGCCCGAGCTGGAGCTTTGAAGAAAGTATTCACTTAGCTATCGTGACTTAATTTAAGAGCAATTAGGTAACTTACAATCTGGATTGAGAGTAAAGCCATTCCTTTTAAGCTGATTCACCATGAGCTAAGTCGGTAGCACCTTTACCGGCTAAGGCAGCCTAGGTCACCGATTCTCTGCCTGAAAAAATTTGGACAGCCTTTATAGTAGTTTATCTTAGATAACCTCGATTGGTCAAGGTTTTCTGCAAACATTAGACAACGTCACCATCAAATTCTGGTCAGTTTGACTTAGCGAGAACAGGCTTGATAGTCGGAAGGCTAAAAAAAATAAAAAATAGTGAGGTTAGAGCTTATATTAAGACCATACATAGAGTTGGGCCGAGCCCTTTGGCCTAGAGCAGGAAAAAAAAACTATAAAAAAAGGGAGTAATAGAATTCTAATTTTAAAACCTATAATTTACAATTAAAACGCCCATATAATTATGATTTAGAAGGTTTAACTAACTTTAGTCGACCCAGGCACTTTCTACAAAATTAAATTTTAATACTGAAGTTACGCCCCCACTTCCGTTAAGGCGGACGATGTAAAAGACTTAGAAAAAAAGTAACCGTTCACCAAGTCTTTTTTTCCCCACGTTGCGGCTGGTAGCGACTTTCGAGTTGTAATTAAGTTTTAGCATATCCTTAAGTTCTTAACATTGATCGAAGCGCAAAAACCTCTTAAAATCAGTAGGGTAGAGTACTGGCGCGGTAGCTTCCGCTCCGTTTCCAGTACCCCCCCGTCAAACCGGGCGTGCGAAGTTACCGCACCCGGCTTTCACCCAGTCCTTCTTATCACCGCACACGAAAAGGCCTTCTTTCAGGGACATTGAAAAGGGGACACTCCCTATCCCATGAGAAATTCTGATCTTCGCAGTG
>JAITQT010000318.1 GCA_031288745.1 Deltaproteobacteria bacterium | reverse complement strand
AGGGCGGGCTGATGCTCATAGACGATATGTGGCCAATGGTGGTAAATTTCGCTAGAGTCTCCAATATCCCCAACGATTCCCGAGGTCAAACTTTGATGGCCTCAGCCGACGCTCAAGTAGTTGGCAGCCAAGGGGGGGCATCTAAAAAGACTCAAAAAAATAATTTAAGCCAAAAAACCACTCTCTCAGCCGAGGCTAAAGCTAGCTCTAGCCCCGCTATAACCTCTTCCTCGGGGGCCATCGCCCCAGGCCCTTCTTTAATTGATTCAAACTTTAACTTAGCCGCCCCGCAAGCTTCTTCAGCACCCTTAGCTATAGCTAACAACTATTCTAGCCAAACCGCCAATGGTTCGGCCGCCCCTCAAGCGGCCCTCTTAAAAGATAATCCCGAGCCTTCGCCTTATTTGAACTCCTCGCAAAGCGCTCTAGCCGCCCCGTCAGGTGGAAGCTTTTCCCCACTCCCTTCAGGCGGTGCTGTAGATTTACCCCTAATAGCTAAGCACGAAGGACAGAAGGAAACTAAAGGCAGCTTTAACCGCCGTCAGGCGGCGGGAGCGGCCGATCTTCCGATAAATTCAGAAATTCAAATTACCCTATCCCTACCAACCCCTCCAGCCGCTTCCCCGGAAGAATTGGAAATAGCAAGGATTTCTTCAGCCCAGGTCATAGCCGCACTAGATTCCAAAGTAATCTATAAAGGTAAAATGGCCCATCAAGAACCTATAATTTTTCAAAACAAGCCCCCGGCCCCAATTCCTCTGGCCGAAAAAAGGGGCAAGGAGCAATACGCACCATCTTTTTCTCCCCAAGTTGCGCCGACAGAGGAGCAACTAGTAATAGAATTACCCACGCCCCAAAAGACTAATCAGGCCTCTCGGTCATGGCCCAAGGACATTCTCTTCTCTAACGAAACTCAAGGGCAATCGAACCCAAATACCCAATTAGATCTCTCCCCTAACCCGGAAATTATAAAGAACCCGCCCTCCCCCAAATCCAACCAATCTCTCGCGGCCGCGACCATTCTTACCGACGACGAGCCCTGGCCCTTTATCGCCAATAACAGCAAAGTTATTATCTTGGGCGATTCAATCATGTTTAAATCTCTGGCCTCTGTTTTGGAAAAAAGGCTCTCCCAGATGCCCGTCTCGGTGAACAAATTTGGAGGTTACGAGATAGGTTTTAGTCGGCCTGATATTTTTAATTGGTCTCAGTATTTTGACCATATTCTTTCCACTGA
The DNA here is from genome assembly GCA_031288745.1 of Deltaproteobacteria bacterium. Classification (GTDB taxonomy): domain Bacteria; phylum Desulfobacterota; class Desulfarculia; order Adiutricales; family Adiutricaceae; genus JAITQT01. The sequence goes on along the minus strand of JAITQT010000318.1, from coordinate 2,717 downwards.
AAACCCAGAGCTGGCCTTTGTTTCTATTGGGGTCAACGACGCTCAAGATCTAACCGATAAAAACCTTAAGGTCCAAAAATTACTCTCTCAAGGCTGGATAGAAGAATACGGTCAGAGAGTGGCCACCTTCCTTCACTGCGCGAGGGAAAGAAACGTTAGGGTTATCTGGGTCGGTCTCCCTGAGGCCGACGATGACGGCTTGTCGGACGGAAAACTATCCATTCTAAACCAGGTAACCCAGAGCACCTGCGGCTATTTTGAAAACTGCCGATTCTTTAGTGCTTCTAAATTTTTACCCAACCAAAGGCCTCCCTTAAACTCCTATTTATTTAAAAGCTTAAAGGGTCGCCAGGACGCTCAGGCCCTAGCTTACCCACCGGCAGCTGGTGATAAGGAGGAGGCCCTAGGTAGTTTTTTTGAAGCCACTCCTAATCAGGCTCATATCCTGCACATAAATTTAACCCAACAAAACTCTAATCAAACTCATATCCAGCGCGTAAATTTAACCCAAGATAGCCCTAATCAAGCCCGGATCCAGCGTGGAAATTTAACTAAAGACTACCCTCTCTCTCCCACTCTGGCCAACTCCGCTCCCAAAGGGCGAACCAACCCGGCCCAAGGCCCGTACTTAAACATTGGCCCGGATAACGATTTTAAACTCGGCTCGGTGGTAAATATTCACAAAGTTCTTTTAATAGCTGACTCCCAAACGACCCAAGGATTAAAGCCGGCCCTAAGAGCCAAACTACAAACCATAGGAGCCAATTTAGCTACCATCGAACGCGATTGGGGCGGGTTGGGCCGAGCCGATCGCTTTAACTGGAATATGTATTTATCTAAATTAATAGAAGCTGAAAAACCCGACTTAATCTTTTTAAGCCTAGGGCAAACGGAATCCAAAGAAGTGACTCTGAACGCCGATCGCCTGCGTCCGGCGGCAATTGAGGCTAGAAAAAAACTCTTCTCTAAAAGGGCCGAGGAAATCTTAGCCCTAGCTAAGAAAAAAAATATCCTCGTGCTCTGGGCTGGTCTACCCGAGCTTTCCGATAAAGTGGCCGCGGCCCAGGTTAACATTATTAACGAGCTAACCCAAAGCGCCTGCCAATCTTTTGAAAACTGCTTATTTTTACCTGACTTTATACCCCTCGCCTTAAACGAATTTCAGGCGGTAAGAACTAAAGATGGCTTGGCGCTAACTGAAAGCGGGGCCAAGCTTTCTCTCGACTCTCTATGGCCCTTGGCCTGTCTCTGGGCTGAAAAACAAAGCCAGACTAACCTTGCCGATAATAGTCTACCAAAACTTGGTAAACGAGCCGGTTTAAACTTTAAGGCCCATAGAACCGTTTGGCCAACTACGCTCTCCTTAACTGAGACCCTTAAGAGCGCCTTTTCAGGATTTTTCTCTCCTGACATCGCTTCCTGGCGCGGCCCCACTAAGCTTGAAACAGTCATCTTGGCCGGAGACTCGATGATGCTGGGTGGTGTGGGGCTGGCTTTGCAAAGTAAGTTTAAAAGCCTTTCCTTAAACGTCTCTATGGTCGGAAGGGAATCGACCGGCTTAACTTCCCCTAGTTTTTTTGATTGGCCCGCTTATTTCCAACAGGTCTTAGACGAACGAAACCCCGAACTAGTCTTTGTCTCGTTGGGGGCCAACGACGCCCAAAACCTTGTTGACGAAAACCGACAAATCCATAAGGTCCTTTCTGATGGCTGGAAAGAGCACTATGGCCGAAGGGTAGCTAAATTACTCTCCGCAGCTAAAGATAAAAACGTCTTAGTCTTTTGGATTGGCCTTCCCGTCATGGGGCGAGAGCCTTACAATACTAAAACCAAAGGCCTAAACGAAGTTATCGCTAGCGTGTGCCACTCTTATATTAACTGCCAATTCTTCGACTCCACCAAATCACTCTTAAGCCCCGAAGGTCGCTACAGTGGATTTGTGGTCGATAACAAAGGAAGGCGCATCCAAGTTAGGGCCAAGGACGCCATTCACCTTTCTAACCGCGGCGGGCAAATGCTCTTAGAAGATCTTTGGCCCCAGGCTTGGGGCTGGACAGCCTCGTACGTGGCCAACGACGATCCTAAAGATCTCTTCTCGGCCAAAAGAAAAATCGCCAAATTTAAGACTTTAGATCGCCAAAGGCTCGTTAGAAAAGCCCTACCTGAAAAAACTGTCTTTAAGCTAGGCCATAATTTTACTCCCAATTATAGCCTGCCTCAAAGCTCAGCCAGCTTTAGCGATAATGATTATTCGGCTCAGCCTATAATTATTAAACCCATCGCTAGCCCAGCCGCCTTTTCTCTCCAAAAGCCGCTCTCGGGCATCTTAGCCGAATATTAAGTAGCCAAAGCCCATGATTAACTAGAATCGCATGCGTCCTGAAAATGTTTTTATAATTCGGCGAGTTTGACCCTAGATTTAGCCAAGATAATCTTAGCCCATAATAATATGAGCGGCGTCAACTGACAACAAGGCCATGGCACCCTCTTTGGCCTTCTCCATTAGCGCAAGTAAAACTTCCTGATAGAATGAACGCTGCTTTTTAGGCTCTGCCTTTGCCGGCAACGAGCCGCTTTTCAAAAGCTTGAAGTTATGTTTTTTTGATCGTAGCGCAAAAACCCCTCAGCCTCTAAGACGGCAGAATTTATTTTTTAATCCTTTAGGTATGCTATATCCCATAATTATTTTCTTATAGCTTATATTTTGCTCTTGACTT
>JAITQT010000316.1 GCA_031288745.1 Deltaproteobacteria bacterium | reverse complement strand
AAGTCAAGAGCAAAATATAAGCTATAAGAAAATAATTATGGGATATAGCATACCTAAAGGATTAAAAAATAAATTCTGCCGTCTTAGAGGCTGAGGGGTTTTTGCGCTACGATCAAATTATGGTTTTGAAATGATTAAGTCCTTTGTTTTTTATCGTGGTCAGCACTCTTGTTGATATTGCGAAGGTAAAAGCAAAGATTAGGAATCTACAGAGGCATCTAGATATATAAACAAGGGAAATAGACAAGCAAATAAGTTGTAAACAATTCATTATAACGATACCATATCAATTGCGAACGAAAATATTAAAACAAGAGAAATATCTCAACTATATTTAAAGAAATGTGTTGCAAAAGGTGATTATTAATTTAGTTTGCAAATATCGGAAAAAACTATTAAGCCTATTAGGGTTTTCTGTAACCGTTCAAGGCCTCTTCAAGACCTTGTTTTCCACTTCCTGTTCGACTGAAAAAAGGCCTAATATGGGCTAATGGTTGATTACCCTCGCCATTTGAAAAACTCCATTAAAGGCCAACCGCGTATAGAAATGCTGCTATAATTTCTCCCCCCTGGCTTAGTTACCTGTAAATTAATAAAATTTACTCTAAAGGCCAAAGCTATTATTGACTTTTTTCAGCCCGCGCAACTTGCCCCTAAGGGGTCTCGCCTAACTTTTTCTGCTCGCCACTTAAATTATTATCCTTTAAAACTTGACCCTGTCTGGGCTTTAAATAGAGAGCCTGGCCCCAAAAAAAATAATCGGGTACCCGAACTCCTTGATTTTATTCTAGATCTCTGTTATGTTAGTACAAATAAAACCACAATATCATTATTTATGCCTTAAATAAAAAATATACCTTTAACCCCTAAACTCCTTGGCCTGACAAGATGGGCCTAGGTCAGTCGGTTTAACGACTAAGACTTTTTAAGACCGTGGGCCATAAATTAATAGCGTTGATCTTTAAAACAATTGATTTTATTTTTGCTATAATACTTAAGTGGAATTTCTTCCTTAACCTTAAGAATTTTGGGTTTTTTAATCTATGTTTTCTTAGCCGGCAAGTTGTCTTAAATTATCTTTTTTCTGAGCTATCCAGTCTCTCTCTTTCGAGCCTTTCGACCCAGATTAATCTTAGAAAGATTTTGTGTCAATAAATCTCGCTTAAGCTCTCTTTGCTATTCGACCCGATACATCGTCGCCCTATAATCAACCTTTAGCCTCTCCCATGGCCCGAATAGAGTAATATTTTACCCTAGGTACCTTTGGCAGCTTTAGGCTTTGGCCCCTGACTTAAGGTCAGGGAGGACTTTGACTATGAAAAGTAATATTTCAGATATATTAGAAAAAATTTTCGTAGTCCTTTTTTTACTCTTAGCCGCCGCCGTCCTATACACCACCTTTAAATCCCACGTTTACATCGAAAATTACGCCGCTCTCATGAAAGACGACATCGGCTCTCGTCTTAAACTAGCCGCCTCCCACGCCGCCGCCCTAATGACCGAAAACGATTTAGATCAGCTTAAATCTCCCGAAGATATGGAAAGCGAACTATGGGCCTCCAAGAGAGCGATATTAATAAACTTTGCTAAGGAATATAACGTCCAGTTCGTCTATTTTTTACGCTACGTAGGCGAAGAGCTTCAATATATTATTGATAACGATCAAGACCCCGCTTCCCAAGTTACCCTTGGGCAGATCACTGACCCTGACGGTTACGTCCACATCGCTTTCGCTGGCAAAACCGTCTCAACCGATATGGGCCAATACGCCGGTATCTGGGACGGCTTGATGTCGGCCTATTCTCCAGTTTTAGATTCTCGAGGTCAAGTTATAGCCGTGGCCGGGGTAGATATTGCCGATTCGGCCATGATCGCCGCTGGCAGCCACGCTAAAAACGTCAACCGCATGATGATAGCCGAACTAGGGGCTGTTATTTGCGCAGTGATCCTTCTTTTGATTATTACCAAAAGGAGGGCTCGAGGCTATATGACCGCCTACCAGGCTAAAACCCAGTTTCTCTCCATGATGAGCCACGAAATCCGAACGCCCATGAACGCTATCATCGGCATTTCAGAAATATTGGGGAAAGACGCTCAATTGAGCGAAACAGCCAAAAATTACGTTGAAGACATCAAAACCGCAGGCTCGGCTTTACTTACCATCATTAACGATATTTTGGATCTATCGAAGCTAGAACTGGGCAAGATGAGCTTAGCCCCAACCGATTTTAGCTTAGGGAAAATGATAAAAGACGTCCTGGAGACTTCTAAATTTTTAACTGGTGAAAAAAATATCGTTATCAATTACGAAAGCCAAGGAGACTTACCCCGGTATCTTTACGGCGACGACGTAAGATTGAGGCAAGTGCTTCTTAACATAATGAGTAACGCCATAAAATTTACTAGCCACGGTTCAGTCTCTTTAAAGGTCACCAGCGAAAATGAGCAAATTATCTTTGAGGTCATAGACACTGGAGTGGGAATTAAAGAAGAGGATATGTCCCACCTATTTGAATCTTTTAAGCAACTTGATACTTTAAAAAATCGTCATATAAAAGGCACTGGGCTGGGCCTAGCCATTAGTAAATTTCTAGTTGAACTGATGGGTGGGAAAATAACGGTCCAAAGCGTTTACGGGCAAGGGAGCGCCTTTCGCCTTACTATACCTAAAGTGGAGGGTAAAAAGCCTAAAGTCGTTGATTCGGAAACTAGGCTCCTTAATTTCGGTCAAAGCGTCACGGCCTTAGTGGTTGACGATAACAACCTTAATCTAACCGTGGCCTCCGGCCTATTGCGCCTCCACGGTATTAAAAGTGAAAAGGCCTCTTCTGGGCGGGAAGCTTTAAACAAAGTTAACTACTCGACTTATCAGCTAATCTTTATGGACCAGATGATGCCGGAAATGGACGGCTTGGAAACAACTGCGGCCATCAGGGCCATGGGCGGCTATTTTCAGGATATACCAATTATCGCCTTAACCGCCAACGCCATGATCGGGGCCAAGGAATCTTTGCTGGCCGCCGGCATGAACGACTTTTTGGCTAAACCTATTAAAAATAACGAATTAGCCGCCATATTAGCTAAATGGGTCCCCGTGGGCCTTAAAATCGCTCCTCCCGAGGCTGAGATCTAATCTAAGCCCAAAATCTCACTTTTTTTCTCTCTCTATCTTTTATCCCCCAAAAAATTAACCTAAAATCCTTAGCTCAACACTCCCCCGTCCATCTCAAGGGCCCGCCCGGCCCTATGGCTAAGATCCACATCATGGGTGGCCGCCAGCACCGTTAAGCCGGTGCGCTCGTTTAATCGCTTTAAAAGAGAGGCAATTTCCTCGGCGCTTTTTTTATCTAAATCGTTGGTTGGTTCGTCGGCTAATAGGATGGACGGATTATTTATTAAGGCCCTGGCCAAGGACACCCTTCTAAGCTCTCCCCCGCTAAGCTGAGAGGGGAAACTATCTTTTAAGGCGCTAGCCCCGACCTCGTCTAGTAAGAGTAAAGCCTTATCTAAGCCGTCGCCAAAGCAAGAATCAAAAAAAAAGGGTAGCCTTACGTTATCAAGGACCGATAAAGAATATAATAGAGAATTGCCCTGGGTGGCGTAACCCATGGTCCGGTTCCTAAAAACGGTTAGCTCGTCGTCGCCTAAATCGTAAATATTTTGGCCGTTAATGAGGACCAAACCGCTATCGGGATTAAGCAAACCGGCAATTAAATTTAAAAGAGTGCTTTTGCCGCCACCGCTGCGCCCGATTAGACAAACGAACTCGCCGGAGTCAACTGTTAGCGAGGCGTTCTTGACCGCCTCAAAGGAGCGAGAGCCTCTAGAGTAACTTTTAGTTAAATTTTTAATCTCTATTTTACTCATATATTTTCGCTAAGCTAAACTTAAGAGGGCAAACTGGCCAGGCCCTGACAGAGCCAAAGGTTAGGAGAGGTCAACTAACCCGCGCAATAAGCTTAATTAAAGCCAAAAACCAAAATTACATATCTCTAAGCGCTTTAGTGATATCTATCTTAGTTAAAAGCCAAACCGAAAAGGCCCCGACTAAGGGTCCAATTATGGCCGCTAGAATCAAGGAAACTAAAGCTAAGACGGCTATAAAGGCCATTGAGACCGCCAGGGACGGTAGCCCTAATGATTGAAAAATCAAGGACCTAAAGGGAAAGACTATTAAAGAGGCCGCTATGAGGCCCCCCACTGCCCCCAATGAGGTGAGAAAAAAGCTCTCGACCATAACTAATTTAGACAACCAACCCCTTTTAGCGCCTATTAGTCGATAAATAGCCCATTCGCGCCTCCTTTCGTTGGCGGTTACCGAAAAAACTAGGGCAAATACGGCCAAGGCTGTTAGCCAGCTGGCCCCGGCCAAAAACTTGACCGCCTTTGACCAGCCCTCCAGCTCTTTAGCCGTTTGAGCCACCAAAGCGCTCGGTAGGACCAAGTCGAGGTTAAACTCAATAGCCGCTGCCTTCATGATATCGTTAGCCACGTTTTTAACCGAAT
>JAITQT010000259.1 GCA_031288745.1 Deltaproteobacteria bacterium | reverse complement strand
AAAATGTCTGGCCCCTTTAGGACTTCGGCTCTTCTTCTTTAGCCTCTACCTCTGAAGAGGGTTGGCCCTCCGAATTACCCTCTGGTTCGCTACTAGTTTCGGAGACAGGAGAAGCGGCGCTGCGAGAGTCTAGTGAATCTGTAGCTTGAGCATCGGATGGTGCGGCGGCTTCAGGAGAAATAGCTTCAGCAGAAACGACTTCAGTAGAAGTAGTAGCGTCGATTATCTCTTTAGTTAAAGAAGGGCTTGTTTCTGATGGCGAATCTGGCTCACCGCTATTGGAAGAAAGCTGGGCGGCCTTAGAGGCCATGACCCTGCGAGTCCTATCTGAGCCCTTAACAGTCCTAGAGCCTCGGCCGGCCTTAATATCTTTGGGGGAAGTGAGCCATAAAATGACCATGGGGGCCGCATCGCCCTTACGAAAACCGCACTTGACCATAGAGGTATAGCCGCAGCTACGATTGCTAAACTGGGTGTCCACAATTTTAAAGAGCTTTTTAGTGGCTTCATTTGTGGTTAAAATAGAGGCCGCTTGCCTGATGGCGTGGAGCCCACCCCTTTTAGCTAAAGTAATCAATTTCTCCACTATAGGCTTTACAGCCTTACCTTTAGCCAAGGTGGTCTTAATCCTACCCTCTTTAATTAAGCTCGTAGCCATATTACGCAACATCGCCTGGCGATGGCTAGCCTTTCGGCCTAATTTTATATTTAATTTGCGGTGTCTCATTGCCAAATCCGATTTAAAATTATCAAAAAAAAACCGCGGCCTTTATAAAGACCAAAACGATTATCTAGTTTCTGGGCGGACAAAGCCCTCGACCTTCATACCCAAAGTCAGACCTAATTCGGTTAAGACTTCTTTAATCTCGTTAAGAGATTTGCGCCCAAAATTTCTAGTTTTAAGCATCTCGGTTTCGGTCTTTTGAACTAGTTCACCTATAAAATAAATATCAGCGTTTTTAAGGCAATTGGCCGACCGCACGGAAAGCTCTAATTCGTCAACAGTGCGGTAAAAGTTTTCATTCGGCCCGCTAACTATATGCTCGTCTGCTTCATATCGGCCCTCAGTTAAGGCCTGCTCGAAATCGGTAAATATAGTTAGTTGATCTTTAAGGATAATGGCCGAGGTGGCTACCGCATCTTGCGGACTAACGCTACCGTCGGTCCAGACTTCTAAGGTAAGTTTATCGTAGTCAGTCTTTTGGCCCACCCTAGCGTTGGTGACTAAAAAATTAACCTTCCTAATAGGAGAAAAGAGGGCGTCCACGGGAATAGTGCCTATGACTTGCTCATCTTCGTCGGGCTTCCCGGCCGGGACGTAACCCTTGCCGCTGGCTACCAACATCGACATGTTAAGCTTACCGTTTTTAGCTAAGGTGGCGATGTGGCAATTTTTATTAAGCACCTCGACCATGTGATCGACCGCTATATCGGCCGCAGTGACTTTTTTGGGACCCTCGGCGTCTAAGCGAATAGTTCTAGGGCCCTGGCCGTGAAGCTTTAAGCGGACTTCTTTTAGATTTAGGATTATATCGGAAACATCCTCAATAACGTCAGCTAGGGTGCTAAGCTCGTGAAGGACATTTTCAATCTTAACCGATATGATGGCCGCCCCTTGAAGGGAGGAAAGCATAACCCTTCTTAGGGCGTTACCCAAAGTAAGGCCGAAACCCCTTTCCAAGGGCTCGCAGACAAATAATCCGTAATTTTTTTGTTGATCTAATTCTTCAATATCTACTTTATGGGGCTTAATCAGGTCTTTCCAGTTTTTTTCCATATAATCTCCCGAGATTTCTCAAGATTTAGGATTTAACCGAACGACGCTCGCGGCGCTATCAGAGGCGATCGCGGCCCGGGCCAAAATATTTCGGCGCGCGCCAACCGCTGGTCCTAAGGACCGCAACGAGGTCGACGGTCATCGAAACATGTTAATGCGACAAGCTTTTCCGAATCTTATCCTCCAGCTGGCCTAAAAAATGGTTAGGCCAAGTCTCTAAAGGTCGAGCTAAAGCCAGTCTCCCTACCTTTATAAGGAAGGCTTACTTAGAGTAAAGCTCGACGATGAGCTGCTCGGAGATCTGCAGACCCAGATCCTCGCGTGCTGGTAGCTCCTTGATTCGGCCCTGGAAAGCGCTTTTATCAAGCTCAAGCCAACCGGGGGTTCCCCGACGAGCTACTGTCTCCAAGGATTGAAGAATATTAACAATCTTGCGGCTCTTTTCCTTAACTGAAATAGTATCGCCGCTTTTAACTAAATAAGAGGGGATGTCAACCTTATGCCCGTTAACCATAAAATGACCATGGCATACGTACTGACGGGCCTGGCTGCGAGAGGAGGCGAAGCCAAGTCGGTAAACAATATTATCCAAGCGCCTCTCCAATAAAATTAAGAGGTTAGCCCCGGTGACTCCCTTTTGACGCTCAGCTGTTTGGAAGAGCGAGCGAAACTGCTTTTCCAAAAGACCGTAGCCACGCTTAACTTTTTGCTTTTCGCGAAGTTGCAATCCATATTCAGAACTCTTACCTCGGCGGCCCCCATGAAGCCCCGGGGGATGAGGGCGACGCTCGAATGCGCATTTAGAGGCGTAGCAACGATCGCCTTTTAGAAATAACTTGGAGTTCTCCCGCCGACAAATGCGGCAGACCGCCTCGGTATATCTGGCCACCTAATAGGTCTCCTTAAACTAAACTAACGCGAAGGATAGAGAGTCTTATGAGTTAGAAACTCTTAAGCCACCCCAGTGGGGAAAGCTGAAATAGAGAAGGGAAGAAGAGGAAGAAGGGCCGAAAATCTCTAAAACCCAAAAATTTAAACCTAATGTTCAGAAATTTTACCGACCCTATTGAAAAAATCTTAGACGCGACGGCGCTTGGGCGGCCGACAACCATTGTGGGGTATGGGAGTAACGTCGCGAATCATGTTCACTTGCAGACCAGAACTCTGAAAGGCCCTTAAAGCGGCCTCGCGACTATTACCAGGGCCTTTGATGAAAACGTCCACCGAACGCATGCCGTGCTCTTGAGCCTTTTTGGTAGCGTCCTCCACCGCCGTCTGAGCGGCGTAGGGAGTGGATTTACGTGAGCCTTTAAAACCCTGCACCCCAGCGCTAGACCAAACCAAGGTGTTACCCTGGGGGTCAGTGATGGTGACTATCGTGTTACTAAAGGTGGCGTGAATATGGGCCACTCCGGTGAGAACTATCTTTTTTTCTTTTTTCTTACGGGTCTTGCGCACCGCTTTAGCCGACATAGCCGAATACCTCGAAAAGAGACGACGAAATACTAGATGGGTGGCCCTTTACTTTATATACACTAAGTACAGTCCAAGGGCGTTGATTAGAAAAGAGGCTAAGTAAGATTACTTAAGATTTATATTAAAAAATATATAAGAAACAACTTATATATACTAAAAAAATTAGTGCGGCTAAACTCTACTTAGTTGGGGCTTTTTTCTTACCCACCACCGCTCGCCTCGGACCTTTGCGGGTCCTAGCGTTAGTATGGGTTCTTTGGCCATTAACTGGTAAGCCCCTACGGTGCCTAAGACCGCGGTAGCAACCTAGATCCATTAGCCTTTTTATATTCATCGTTATGTCACGCCGCAGATCGCCTTCGACTTTGTATTCGCTATCAATAACTCGACGGATGCGATTAACCTCGTCGTCGGTTAGATTGTCGCTCTTAACCCCGTATTCAACCCCGGCTTTATCCAAGATAGCTTGGGCGCTAGAGCGACCCAGACCATAAATATAGGTTAAAGCTATCTCAATTCGTTTCTGACGCGGCAAATCTATGCCTGAAATCCTGGGCAAGTTACTCCCTCCAAAGGGCCAGCTAATTTTAATTAACTTAATCTTATGGGCTAAGCTTAGTTTAATTTGGCTTAGCTTATCTTATTTAGTTAGGCTCCAGACCAAATCCTTAAGTCTTATCCCTGGCGCTGTTTATGCTTAGGGTTAGTGCAAATAATCCTAACTTGACCAAACCTTTTTATAATTTTGCACTTCATGCACATTTTTTTTACTGAAGATCGTACTTTCATAACATCCTCTCACTTAAATTTGATTGGTTGGTTATATGGTCTAACTAACTATACAGCCGTTAAGAGTTAAGGGCCTTTTCAACAGCTAGAGCCACTTCACTTGGATTGCCAAAGGATTGGACTCTTTTTAAAAGCCCTCTTTCTTCATACCAATCAACTAAAGGCTTAGTTTGCTGACGGTAGACCTTAAGCCGCTCAATAGCTGTTTCTTCGGCGTCATCACCGCGCTTTATAACACTCCCCCCACAGCTATCGCATATAAGAGAACTAGGCGGTGGGTTAAATTTTTCATGCCAATTGCGGCCACAATCGCGGCAGACCATACGACCAATAAGCCTAATAATGAGTTCGTCGTCAGGCAAATCAAAATAAAGGCAAGCCGTTATCTTTTGGCCCTGCTGACTTAAAAAGTCACTTAAACTTTGGGCTTGAACTAAAGTCCTTGGAAAACCGTCAAGTAAGGCCCCATGTTCAACTACGTCGGGCTCAGTTAGCCTAGCTAAGACTAATCTAACCACCAACTCATCGGGCACTAGCTGACCTAAGCTTAGATAGCTTTTAACTTCAAGGCCCAAAGGGGTACCTAAGGTCAAATTAGCTCTAAAAATATCGCCAGTAGATATATGCGGAAAGCTAAAGCGCTTAACTAAGGCCTTGGCCTGAGTTCCTTTGCCCGAGCCGGGGGGCCCCAGAAGTATGACTATCAACTTTATCCTCCCCTAACTTTGACCTAATCTATAGAGTTTAACGTTTTTCTTTAAAAGTTCGAGCTAGAACTCCTTTAGCCTTTTAAGGACCGGCCCTAAACAGTCTATCTTTGGGAAAAATGAAAGTTCGAGGTATTATTATGGCTTGGCGGCCTATTAAGCCTCTTTTATAGATTCACCTAGTGGCTAAAAAGCCAAACTACTATTATAATCATAATATGATTAGGAAGTCAAACGTTTTTTTTGGCTAAAGCTAAAAATTCTACCCCCTCACATCCTGTGGCGAGGCTGAATGCGGCCCATGCCACTTAAGCCTTTTTTCAAAAATCCATCGTAGTGTTGGTTTAGAACATAGGTATGTATCTGGGCCATAGTGTCTAGGGCCACGCCCACTACTATCAGTAAGGCCGTGCCGCCGAAGGAAAAATTAACCTTAAAATAGCGACTCACAAATGAAGGCAGTAAACAGATAACTGAAACGTAGAGAGCCCCCCACAAGGTAAGCCTAGTTAAGACCCTATCAAGATACTCAGCCGTGCGCTGACCTGGCCTAATGCCAGGGACAAAGCCGCCATTCTTTTTCATGTTCTCGGCCACGTCATTGGGATTAAACTGCACTCCAGTGTAAAAGTAACAAAAAAAGACTATTAAAGCTACATAAATTAAGTTATAGAGCCAGTTATCCCTCATAGAAAGATCTTTTAAAAGAGGTATATCTACAAATTGACCTAAAGTGGCCGGAAACATAATTAAAGAACTAGCAAAAATCGGAGGAATGACCCCGGCTGGGTTAAGCTTAAGAGGCAAGTGGGTCGAGCGGCCGCTAACCATGCGCCGGCCAACCATGCGCTGGGCGTAGTGTACCGGTATCCGTCTTTGGGCCCGCTCGCAAAAGACTACCCCGGCCATAACGGCCAAAGCTCCCACGCCTAAAAAGGCCATGCGCAGCACTGACTGCTCATCCGAGGCTAAATCAGAAAAAATCCCGCCAATAGCCGAAGGGAGCCCCTCGACAATACCGGCAAAGATTATAAGAGAAATACCGTTACCAATGCCGCGCTCGGTTATTTGCTCGCCCAGCCACATGATAAAACAGGTCCCAGCGGCCAAGGTGACCATAGTCATCACTCTAAAAGATAGGCCCGGGACCAAAACCACCGAATGGGAGCCGTCAATACTCATCTTCTCTAGGCCCACAGCCAGCATAAAGCCTTGGAAGAGACTTAAGCCCACCGTTAAATAGCGCGAGTACTGAGTTAGCTTACGCCGCCCTTCTTGACCGCCTTCTTTTTTAAGCCGGTTTAAGTGCGGCCAAACTACGGTTAGAAGTTCTACGATAATGGAGGCTGAAATATAGGGCATAATGCCCATGGCGAAGATAGAAAACTGCGACAGGGCTCGGCCGGAGAACATGTCGAAGAGGCCGAGCAAAGTGCCCTCAAAGCGAGCGAAAAACTGCTGAAGGGCCTCGGTATCGACGCCCGGCGTGGGTATATGGACTCCCACCCTATAGACAGCCAAAATCAAGAGGAGATAGATTAGTCTCTTACTTAAATCCTTCGTCGAGCCGGTGCTATCAGGTTTACCTTGCAATGTTGTTTCCTAACTAACCCATTAATTTTAGGGGGCTAAGCCTACCCCAAAGGTATTAAAGAGTGAGGATTGAGACCGAGCCGCCCTTAGCCTCAATTTTTTCAATGGCACTGCGAGAAGCGGCTTGACACTTTATCTTAAGAGCGACCTTAACCTCTCCTTGGCCCAAAAGCTTAACCGGAAGCGAATTAGAGCGGATAAGGCCGGCCTTTTCTAAGTGAGAGGAATCTATCTCGCTATTGGCTGGAAAAGACTCTAAATCGCTAAGGTTAACTAAAGCATATTTCTTTTTAAAAATATTATTAAAACCACGCTTAGGTAAACGCCTCTGAAGGGGCATCTGCCCTCCCTCAAAACCGGGTCTAACCCCGCCGCCGCTTCTGGCCTTCTGGCCCTTATGACCGCGACCTGAAGTCTTACCGAGGCCGCTGCCTTCACCGCGGCCAACCCTTTTCCGCTTTTTTAAGGCCCCCACAGGAGGTGATAATTGACTTAAGTTCATATTAATTCACCTTAACCTAGCGCCTAATAGCGCTATCTAAACTAAAAAAATAACTAACCTTGGGCTATTTAAACATCTTCGACTTTTAGTAAATAGCCCACTTGATTAATCATGCCTCGGATAGAGGGAGTTAGAGTATGAACTTTACTAGAGCCAATTTTCTTAAGACCCAAGGCCGCCACCGTGCGTCGATGGCCAGGGAGCCGACCTATGGAGCTTTTAATTTGCGTAATCTTAACTTTATTGTTTTCCGGCATTTAGCCACCTCACCCTATTAAAACCTAACGCTAAAGCCATAGGTTCGAGCCAAATCTACACTCTTAACCGCTCAAGAGGAAGGCCACGCTCTTTAGCCACCGTTTGGCCCAGCTTCATCTGTTTTAAAGCGTCGAAGGTGGCCCTAACGACGTTGTGAGGGTTATTGGAGCCTAAAACTTTAGTTAAAATATCCTTAACCCCAGCCGCCTCGACCACGGCCCTTACTGAGCCTCCGGCGATAACCCCGGTCCCTTTGGCCGCTGGCTTTAAGAGCACCGAGCCACTACCGCTGTTGCCAATCGCTTGATGAGGCACCGTAGTGCCAGACAAATCAACCTCTATCAAACTCTTTTTAGCCCTTTCCATACCCTTACGGATAGCCTCAGGCACTTCGCTAGCCTTACCCAAGCCAAAGCCAACCTTACCGCGTCCGTCGCCCACCACCACGATGGCTGAAAACGAGAACCTGCGGCCACCCTTGACCACCTTAGCCACACGATTGACGTGGACCACCTTGTCGATGAGATTTAGATCTTCCACTTCCGGCCTTAAACCCATTTAGCACACCTTATGGTCCGCCTTTCTAGCAGACTTAAAATATTAATCCGGACTCTCGGGCACCTTCACTTAAGGCCTTGACCCTGCCGTGATACAAATATCCGTTGCGATCGAAGACGACCTTCTCTAGGCCCTTGTCTTTAATAATCTTACCAATAAATTTGCCAACTTCCCTAGCTTGCTCAATCTTCTTTAAGCCCTTAACCTGCTCTCTAAGATCTTTAGCTAAAGTAGAAGCTGCGGCTAAAGTTAGACTGTTTTCATCGTCAATAACTTGAGCATAAATATGAGAGGCCGAGCGAAAGACGCACAACCTAGGCTGCGCGGGCGTCCCTTTGACCTTTTTGCGAACCCGCTCGCGCCTGCGCTGACGGGCCAAACGGCGTATGCTAAGCGTACCCATTTTTATTATTACCTCAAAGCTCACTCATAATATGAGAGGCATTGACCTCCTCCCCTCCCTTAAGGAAGGAGATTATTACGAAGCCTGAAGCAAAAGCCAGCCCTTCAAGCCTCTTTAGGAGGGTTGTTGTTTCGTCGGCTAGAGTTGGGCCCACGTTAGTCATAGACATTGAAAAAAGCCAACCTAGCCATGAAAATATTTAAAAAGAGGACCAATGCGCCTTATATCTCCTATTAAAGGAAGGAGTTTTAGGGCTTTTCAAAAAAAACTATAATTATAAAACTTTAATTAGAAATCGATATCTGGTGTCCGTTCACCAATGTGTACGTTTAAAGGCCCGTTCACAAAAGAGAACGTTGCGGTGCCAAGCCTATTGAAAGGGAAGACACGTACCACAACAATGTAGCCCCCTATAGGAGCTTAGTAATTTTAACTTTAATCCAAGTTAAAATATATGGTTTGAGCAGAGAGCTAAGTAGAAACCTCAAAAGAACTACTGTTAAGATCTTAAGGGTAGGCTAAAACTCAATTACAACTCGAAAGTCGCTACCAGCCGCAACGTGGGGAATAAGATTTGGTGAACGGTTACGTTATCTGTAAAACTTTACTTGCCGCCGGCTTTACCGACCTTGCGAGCAATCCTCTCGCCTTCGTATTTAATGCCCTTACCTTTGTATGGCTCGGGCCGACGATAGGCGCGTAGACGCGCTGCAGTTAGGCCCAAAAGTTCGTTATCAGCCGAGGTGATAGTGATCTTATTAGTTTTAGCGTCAACCGCAGCCCCCACCCCTTCAGGCAAATCAAATATTACCGGATGAGAAAAGCCTAAAGAGAGCTTTAATTGCTTAGGATTAAGCTGCTCAACGCGCCAACCTACCCCTATCACTTCCAAAGTCTTTGAAAAACCCCCGGAGACCCCTCTGACCATGTTATTAATCAAAGTCCGGCTAAGGCCCCACAAGGCTTTAGCCCTAGCGGTTAAGACTTTAGGCTTAACTTCTATCTTTTCCGCCGTTAAATTAAGATCAATATCGGAGTGTATTGTTCTAGTTAAAGTGGTCTTCCCGGCCGTAACTTTAACCACTGGGGCCTGCCAATCGACCTTCACCCCTTTGGGCAAAACTATGGGTAACTTACCAATTCTCGACATTTATTCACCTTGTGAAGGAACTATTGTTAAGATCTTAAGGCGCAATGGTAAAATTTATTTACAACTCGAAAGCCGCTACCAACCGCAACCAGCCACTACCTGGGGAAAAAAGACCTGGTGAACTGTTACAAGTTAGTTAAATAGCCCTCTCACCAAATCTGGCAGAGACTTTCACCGCCAAGATTGTTACGCCGAGCCTCTTTGTCGGTCATAACTCCTCGAGAGGTGGAGACGATTAAGACCCCAAGGCCCGACAAGACAGGCTTAATCTCTCTCGCCTTTTGATAGATCCTCCGACCTGGTTTAGACACTCTAGCCAGGCCAGTAATAACGGGAGTGTTACGGTCAGAGTACTTAAGAAAGATCCTAATAGCCCCCTGCTTATTGTCGCGGCTGACCTTAAAATTCTTAATAAAGCCTTCGTCCTTTAAGATACGGACGATAGCCACCTTAAGCCTTGAAGCCGGAACGTCAACTCTATCGTGACGAGCGATTAAAGCGTTGCGAATGCGAGTGAGCAAGTCGGCTATGGGATCGGTCATGGTCATGAAAATATCTCTCGAAATTTCCCCAAAAGCTAGCTAAAAAAATTTTCTAGTTAGTCTTCGAAAAAATATAATATTAAGGTTACTTAACTATTAAAATAAAACAAAATAGATTCTAAAAGCTCAATTTACCAGCTGGCCTTAATGACCCCTGGAATTTCGCCGGCTAAGGCCATCTTCCGAAAGCAGATGCGGCAAAGGTTAAACTTTCTCAAATAGCCCCTGGGCCGACCACAAATAGGGCAGCGATGGTAAGCCCGGGTAGTGAACTTGGCCGGTCTGGCCGCTTTAACTATCATGGATGTTTTGGCCATCCTAAGCTCCTAAATAAAAAAAGTGGCTCAGTTCTGTTGACCGGCCTTACGGAAGGGCATGCCCAACTCGGAAAGAAGAAACCTAGCCTCGTCATCAGTGCGAGCTGTGGTCACAATGGTAACGTTAAGGCCCTTAACTTTATCAATCTTATCATAATCAATTTCAGGGAAAATTATCTGCTCTTTAAGGCCTAAGGTGTAGTTGCCGCGGCCATCAAAGGCCTTGGGGCTAACCCCTCTAAAATCGCGCACCCTCGGTAAAACAATGTTAACTAGCTTATCAAGGAAATAAAACATCTTGTCGCGCCGTAAAGTGACCATGACCCCAATAGACATGCCCTCGCGTAGTTTAAAAGCAGCGATGGAGCGCCTCGCTTTAGTTACCACCGCCTTTTGGCCGCTAATGGCCGTAAGCTCAGAAACCGCAGCTTCTAGCGTCTTATCCGAAGGCGGGGAGTTGGGCGTGGTCACTGCTTTACCTAAGCCAATATTAAGGGTAATCTTAGAAACCTTAGGTACCTGGTTGATATTTTTGTAATTAAACTCTTTAATGAGCTTAGAGACAACCGTGGAGAGGTAAAAATCTTTTAAACGGGGCATCTAATTACCTTTAATCTTAAGCCAAGGCGGCCGCCTTTTTTAGGGCGTCCCTTCGGGGGCAACCGATGGACTTTAAGGCCTTTTTATTTAGTTAATAAGCTTAATCGTCGATTTGGGCCAAACAACGCCGGCAAATCCTAACTTTGCGTTTTTTGGCCCCCTCTTCTTGAGGCTCAAGGATCTTATGACCCACACGGGTAGGTTTCATGCACTTAGGACAGACCAAGGCCACGTTAGAAATATGAATGGGGCCTTCTTTACTAATCCTGCCGCCCTTAATATCATACTGAGGATTGGCTTTTTGGTGCTTAATATTGATATTTAAGCCCTCTACCAAGACCTGGCTCTTAGAAAGCTTAAGCTCTTTTAAGACCCCTATGGCCTTAACGTTCTTACCGGTTAAGAGCTGAAGGCGGTCACCTTTTTTTAATTTAGTGCTAACTAGCTCTTTAGCCTTTTCTTCTTTTTTTAATATATTGCGGGCCATATCTACCTCAAATAACTTCCGGGGCTAAAGAGACTATTTTCATAAAGCGTCGCGACCTTAACTCGCGGGCCACTGGCCCAAAGATGCGAGTGCCAATGGGCTCGCGGGCGTTATTGATAAGCACGGCGCTATTGTCGTCGAACTTAATAAAAGAGCCGTCCTGACGACCAACCTCTTTAACGGTCCGCACCACCACCGCTTTAACCACATCGCCCTTTTTGACCTTAGAGCCGGGCAGGGCCTCTTTGACCGAAACGACGATAATATCGCCTAGGGAGGCGTAACGGCGACGGCTACCCCCCAAGACTTTTATACAGTAGACCTGTTTGGCACCTGAATTATCGGCCACGGTCAACCTAGTTTCCGGCTGAATCATAGAAATCACCCAAGGAAACCTTCGACTTAAGCCGAAGGGGGAATTGGGTCGGTATCGACCTTTAATAAGCCTGATTAAGACCTAAAAATTTACTAGTTAAAACAACGGCTAAAAAGCTAATAACCAATCTATCTTTAGTCGTAAACTAAATTATAATTAGTTCGCTACCTAGCTCAATAACTCTAATTAGGCCTGACGAGCCACTATCTTAACCAAGCGCCAGCGCTTAAGTCGAGAGAGCGGTCTTGACTGGATGATCTCAACAGTATCACCCAAGCGGGCGCTATTTTGCTCATCGTGGGCCATAAACTTGGCCCGCCGATGGATATATTTTTTATAAACAGGGTGCTTGACCAAACGGTTAACTAGGACCACCACGGTCTTGTCCATCTTGTCGGAGACCACCACGCCGGTAATGGATTGTATGCGACGTCTCTCCACGTTTTACCCCTTACTCGCGCCCGCGGTCTGGGCCGTTTGTTTCTCTTTAATAAGAGTCTTAACTCTAGCTATGTCTTTTCTAACATTTTTATACTGAATTTTAAAGTCGATTAAGCCCGAGTTTTTTTCAAACCTAATCTTAAATAGTAACTCGAGGAGATCTTTTTCTTTACTGAGTAAAGCGCTCACATCAAGCTCTTTAAGCTCTATATATTGTCTTTTTCTCATAAAATCTCCCCTCTTAAAACAAAGCGGGTGGCAAAGGGAAGCTTATTGGCCGCCAGCCTTATGGCCTCTCTAGCTACCTGCTCACTAACACCGTCCATCTCAAAAACCAAGCGGCCGGGTTTGATTACAGCCACCCAACCCTCGGGCGCACCCTTACCTTTACCCATGCGGGTTTCCGCTGGCTTTTTACAAACAGGTTTATCAGGAAAGACCCTAATCCATAGCTGCCCGCCTCTTTTAACGTGGCGGTTAATGGCTACGCGGCCGGCCTCAATTTGCTGAGCGGTCATATAGCCTCGGCTTAAAGCCTGAAGGCCAAAGCGGCCAAAATCTAAGTTAAACCCGCCTTTGGCTTGACCAGAGCGGCGCCCTTTTTGTTTTTTTCTATATTTCGTTCTCTTGGGAGATAGCATTTATTACTCTCCGATTTTCCTAAAACCGAGCTATTGAGATAAGACTTAAGTCGGCTAAAGCCTACTTTAAAGCGGCCTCGGCCGTCTCGTCAGTCATGATCTCGCCCTTAAAGATATGGACCTTAACCCCAATGATTCCGTAAGTGGTCTTAGCCTCAGCAAAGCCGTAGTCAACGTCGGCCCTTAAAGTATGGAGGGGGACTCGGCCTTCGCGGTACCATTCGCGCCTCGCCATTTCTGCCCCACCTAAGCGGCCAGAGCAGTGTATCTTAATGCCTTGGGCCCCGAACTTAAAGGCTAGAGACATAGATTTTTTCATAGCCCGACGAAAAGCTACCCTTCTTTGCAGCTGCTGGGCCACGCTCTCGGCCACTAGTTGAGCTGAAATCTCAGGCTTTCTAATCTCTTGGATATCAATAATGACCTCTCGCTGAGAGGGCTTTTTATCAGCCGCAGTGGAGGTTTCGCTTTGGTGATCAGCCGCAACTGGTGGAGTAGGGCTATTCTTAGTTAAAAGCTTTTCCAGATCGCGGCGCAAATTTTCGATTTCAGCCCCTTTTTTGCCAATAACAATGCCAGGCCTGGCGGTATGGATGCGCAGCTTAATCTTATTACCGAAACGCTCAATCTCGATTTGTGAGACCCCGGCCGCCTCAAGCTTTTTTTTGACGTAATCGCGAATTTTTTTATCTTCGACCACCAACTGACCGAAATCGCGCTTAGCGTACCAGCGCGAACCCCAAGTTTTAATAACGCCTAGCCTGAAGCCTAGAGGGTGTGTTTTTTGACCCAACTTGTCCTCCAATATCGAGATATAGTCCTAAAAAGCCTTAAAAAGGCGGCCTTGAAGAGGCTTAAAATAAAAGAAGATTTTTTTATTCTTCTAATCAACAATTACGGTTATATGACAGGTGCGCTTCAGGATGGGTTTGGCCCGGCCATGAGCGCAGGGATGAATACGCTTAAACATAGGGCCTCGATCAACCAAGATGCTCTTGACCATAAGCTCATCTACGTCACGGTTATAATTTTTATTAGCATTGGCCACCGCGCTAGCTAAGACCTTAAAAATCAAACGAGCGCTCTTAGTGGGCGAGAACTTAAGAGAATTTAGGGCTTGCTCCACCGGCAGTCCGGTCACGGTTCTAGCCATGATCCTTACTTTATCGGGCATAGCCCGCAGAAAGAGCCCTTTAGCTAGGATAACCTTATGTTCAGAATTAATCCTATCAAGCTTAAGAAGCTTTTTTTTCTTCGTTTGGCGGACTACTTCGCTTTCCATGATCGCTCCATTTAACCTTTAGCCAAAATATTATCTCTAAATTTTAGGCCAATCGCCTCTAGCCTAGCTTATCATCTGGTCGCTTTGGCAGCCAAGACCCTTAGGCCTCAGCTTAAGCTACTTTTTAGCCTTTTTAACCTTCTTATCAGCCGCGTGACTATAAAAGGTTCTAGTAGGGGAAAACTCTCCGAGCTTATGGCCGACCATGTTCTCAGTCACGAAGACGGGGATAAATTTTTTGCCGTTATGAACTGCGTAAGTTAAGCCTACCATCTCCGGGAGAATGGTTGAACGACGACTCCACGTCTTAATAAGCCGGCGATCGTTAGCCTCGATGGCCGCTTGGGTCTTAGTCATGACGTGTTCGTCTACGAAAGGTCCTTTTTTTACGCTGCGAGGCATGGTTTTTCCTTAAAATTAAATCTTAAAAACATTTAAAATAGGTAATATTATAGTCTTAAATAATACTAGCTAAAGATAACCTTATAGCTACTTCTTATCGCGTCGCTTAACAATAAACTTATTAGAGGGTTTGCCCTTCTTGCGGGTCTTATAGCCCTTAGTGGGAAGACCCCAAGGCGAAACTGGGTGGCGTCCGCCTGAGCTGCGACCCTCGCCGCCGCCTAAGGGGTGATCGACCGGGTTCATAGCTACCCCGCGGACGTGAGGCCGAAAACCCAAATAACGTTTGCGTCCCGCTTTACCTAGGCTAACTCCGCTACGGTCAGCGTTACCTACTTGACCAATGGTGGCCTTGCAAGTTGATTGGATTAGCCTCGTCTCTCCGCTAGGGAGCTTTACTAAGGCGTAGGCACCTTCTCTAGCCATTAACTGGGCGTAATTACCAGCTCCGCGAGCCAGCTGACCACCCTTACCAGGCTTTAATTCAACGTTATGTATAAGGCTACCTAAAGGGATGGCTTTAAGAGATAAGGCGTTACCAGGCTTAATATCAGCCTCATCACTAGAAATTACCTTATCGCCCACCGCCAGATTGGCCGGAGCCAAGATGTAACGCTTTTCACCGTCAAGGTAGTGCAAAAGGGCCAAGCGAGCCCCTCGGTTAGGATCGTATTCGATACTATAAACTTTAGCCGGCACGCCAATCTTATCGCGTTTAAAATCAATAATTCTAAGCTTTCTCTTATGACCTCCGCCCCGAAAGCGGCAAGTAATCCGCCCTAGATTATTACGGCCACCCGTAGAGGGCTTTGGGCGAGTGAGAGACTTTTCGGGCTTCTTTTTTTTAGTCAGCTCCTCAAAGGTCGGGTAGCTTTGGGCCCGTCGCCCGGGCGAGGTCGGCTTTACTTCCTTGATGGGCATGATGAAAATATTCCTTTAAAAACCGTTTTGGCCTCCTCCAAGTCTCGTCGGAGGGTTGTTAAGTCGTCGGCTGACTTTATGGGCCATGTTCTCCATTGGCTTTGAGCGCGGCCTACCCGACCATTAATATATTTAAAACCTCAACCAAAATATTTAAAGCCTCGGCCAATGCGCCTAATATATCCGCCCTATAAGGACAACATTTTCAGGCCTTTAAATTTTAGCCTTGATCAAAGACGCTAATAACGGCCCCTGGTACTAAAGTGACTATAGCCTTTTTGCGCTCTGCTCGGCGTATGTACTTAACATTGCGCCCGCGGCCCCGTCGCTTAAGCTTGCCTTCGGTCCGAAGAGTTTGCACATTAAGGACTTTATTTTTTAGATCAAAGAGTTGCTCGACCGCCTGCCGGATTTCTATTTTATTGGCTTCAAGACCAACTTCAAAACAGTATTGATTGACCTTTTCCTTTAACTTCTCGCTTTTTTCGGTCATTTTAGGCGAGAGGATAATGCGGTGAAGCTCTTTCATCTTCTTTCCTGCCAGGAGCCTCCTGGGGGTTGCCAGGGGAGGAATGGCGTCCTTCTCTTTAATCTGATAAGACGCCTAAAAACCACTCGTAGCCATAGTCTCCATAGGGAGAAGAGTTAACACTATTAATAACTCTTATTACTTTATATTTACTATATAGTTACTAGAAAAAACTTAGCTATTCAATCAGAAGCCGGGCCGCTATTAAGCGTAATGGGGGCGCTTATCTTAACTAGCCTAGTCTCAATAAGGGGGAGACAATCTTGCGTTACCACTAGTTTACGGTATCTTAAAATATCGTAGCAGTTGAGCCCTTCCACTCTTAAGACCTTAAAGCTTTTAAAATTGCGGCTCGACATTTCTAAATTATGATCAATAACCGCGGTAATGACTAAGGCCTCTTTTAAGCCTAAACTCTTCATATTAAGGCTAAAAGTTTTACTTTTGATTTCGCTCTGGGTAAGGTTATCTAAAATTATGAGGTCTTCTTGCTTAAGTTTGGAAGATAAGGCTATTTTAAGAGCTTGTCTACGCACCTTAGCCGGGGGCCGGGTATAATAGTCGCGAGGTTTAGGTCCAAAAATGGTCCCGCCCCCCCGTAATAGTGGGGAGCGACGGCTACCGGCCCTAGCCCGACCCGTCTTTTTCTGGGGAAAAGGCTTACGGTTAGAATAGGCCACTTCAGCTCTTGTTTTAGCGCAAGCAGTGCCGGCGCGCCTATTATTAAGCTGAGAGACTACCACCTCGCGCACCAAATGGGGTTGAATAGCCACCTGATAGATAGAATCGGGCAGCTCCACTTGGCCCACCTTTTCGTTATTAATGTTTACCACGTCTACGAAAGGCATTGTTTTCTCCAAAAAGCCTAAAGCGGCTTAGTTCTTAGTCAAAAAAAGAGCTCCGCCGTTGGGGCCAGGTACAGCCCCCTTGACTAAGATGACCCCGTATTCGGGCCTCACGTCCACCACCAAGAGATTTTTGACAGTTACCTTGGCCGCTCCGTAGTGACCGGCCATTTTTTTACCAGGAAAGACCCGGCTGGGATCGGCCGCGCAGCCAATGGAGCCCGCGCTCCGGGGGGTTAAACAGCCGTGGGTGGCCCTGCCGCCAGCAAAACCGTGGCGCTTCATAACCCCGGCCGTACCTCGACCTTTGGAGACGCCGCTGACTGAAATCTTTTCTCCGGCTGAAAAAATTTCCACGGTAATAACTTGCCCTGGGGAGTATTCGCCTGGTCCTGGCTTAAACTCTTTAAGAGTACGAAAAGCCCTGCCGGAAAAGCCAGCCTTGGCTGCGTGGCCCAGCTCAGGCTTATTGGGGTGCTTTTTTTCCCCAAAAGCTAGCTGTAAGGCCGAGTAGCCATCACTCTCTTTAGTTTTAAGTTGGGCGACCCTCGCTGGCCCCGCTTCGATGACCGTCACGGGTATAGAGAGGCCTTCGGCGTTAAAGAGCCTAGTCATGCCTAACTTTTTACCAATAAGTCCAGTGCTCACAGTTTCAACTCCACGTCTACTCCACCGCTAAGGTCAAGTTTCATCAAGGCCTCGACGGTTTGGGGCGTTGGCTCTAAGATATCAAGCAGCCTTTTATGAGTGCGGACCTCAAAATGCTCTCTACTCTTCTTATCCACGTGAGGAGAGCGCAAGACGCAGGTGCGGCCAATGGAAGTAGGTAGCGGCACGGGCCCAGCAACTTTGGCTCCGGTACGTTTGGCTGTATCAACTATCTCCTGCGTCGAACGATCCAAAAGCTTATGGTCATAAGCGCGCAAACGTATGCGAATCTTTTGGTTATTAAGCATAATCTAAGTAAACCTCAATAGGTCCCAAAAAAAATTATTTACTCGATAATCTCCGAGATAACCCCGGCCCCCACGGTCCGGCCACCCTCGCGAATAGCGAAGCGCAGCTCTTTTTCCATGGCTATGGGCATAATTAAGGTAACCGTAAAGGTCACGTT
>JAITQT010000257.1 GCA_031288745.1 Deltaproteobacteria bacterium | reverse complement strand
TATTTAAAAAAATAAAATATCCCAACTTTAACTTCCAATTTTTAACTAAAATTACTATGAGAGCCTTATATTTTTACTTGGATTTTAGGCTAAAATAGTCTATAATTGGAAGGTTAACCCCGATGGAATAAAAACTTAAGGCCACTCAAATTTGGCCTAAGGCCACTATCGGGCTTTTTTCAACTCTAACCAAGGCCCCCCCCCTTAAGACCCTATAAGTCCCCTTAAAATTATTTTAGGTTAAAGGCCCATATCTTTCGGAGAAAGGAATATGTCCCTACCCCCGACCGCAGTGCGCGGTTTTAAAGATATATTGCCCGAGCAAGCCAGGCTCTTTCGCTTTATCGAAGAGACGGCTAGGGTCGTGGCGGAGCGCTTTAATTACCAAGAACTTTGCCCCCCCATTTTAGAAAAGACCGAGCTTTTTACTAGAGGCATTGGGGAAGATACCGATATCGTTGAAAAAGAGATGTACACCATAGTCGAGGGCTCAGCCGATAGCCTATCTCTTAGGCCTGAAGCGACCGCCGGCATGGTTAGAGCCTTAATTGAAAATAATTTAGCCCAAGGGGGCAAAATTGCTAAGTTTTTTTGTTTAGGGCCCATGTTTCGTCGTGAGCGGCCCCAGAAAGGACGACTAAGGCAATTTCATCAATTAGACGTAGAGGTCTTCGGAACCCCTGGGCCTTATATAGACGCCGAGGTCATTGATTTTCTCCATACCTTTTTAACCAAACTAGGCCTAAACGATCTCTCGGTGGTCCTAAATTCTTTAGGTTGTCCAGATTGTAGGCCTCTATTTAGAAAGGCCTTAAGCGCCTTTTTAGAGCAAAAACGCCCCGCTCTGTGCCTTGATTGCCAAAGGCGCTTAGAGCGTAACCCTTTAAGGATTCTCGATTGTAAAAACCCCTCTTGCTGCGCTTTAACTCTCCAGGCCCCCTCTTTAAGCTCTTTTCGCTGCCTAAAGTGTCAAGAGCACTTTGACGGCCTTCAAGATTCACTAAAGGCTCTAAACATTAACTTTGTTGTAGACGATAAGCTAGTTAGGGGCCTTGACTATTACACCCGAACGGCCTTTGAGGTCCAATCGGGGCAGCTAGGGGCCCAAAACGCTGCGGCCGGAGGCGGCCGCTACGACGGCTTATGTCTTAAGCTTGGAGGCCCCGATATCCCGGCGATTGGTTTTGCCTCTGGCTTAGAGCGCTTAGCTATGTTAATTGAGCAAAGTAATCAAAGTTTCTTGTTAGCGCCCCCAAGCCCTGACTATTATATAGCCTTACTAGTTCAAGAGGCCTTGGCCCCGGCCATGATCTTAGTGCAAAAGCTAAGGGCCTTAGGCCAAAAAATATCCTGCGACTGGGAGGTCGGTAGCCTTAAAAGCCGCTTAAGGCAGGCTGATAAAGCGAAAGCGAGTAAAATCTTAATCCTAGGGCCTGACGAGCTGGCCCAAGGGCTGGCCACCGTAAGAGATTTAAATACTAAAGAGCAAGTTTGTATTCCAATTAATCAACCAGACCTTTTTTAAACTCTTTGATCTAAGAATTACTTAGATTAGTCAAATCACAACAAATATATCTAAACAATAATAATATTATTGTTAACTATACTATAGAAATAATTTAGATTTCTCTTTCTTCGGAGAAGACATGCCTCAATCAATGACCGGCCTTAAACGCGACTTTTACTGCGGTCAAATCGATCTCTCTATTTTAGACCAAGAAGTGACCGTTATGGGCTGGGTCCAGCACCGCCGCGACCATGGAGGGCTGGTCTTTATTGACCTTAGGGATCGCACTGGCCTAGTTCAGACCGTCTTTAACCCCCAAGAAGACCCTCAAACCCACGAAAAAAGCCACGACGTTAGGGCCGAGTACGTCTTAGCCCTCCGAGGAAGGGTCAGACGTAGACCCCCTGAAATGGTTAACCCTAAACTACCCACTGGTGAAGTCGAAATCTTTATTAGAGAGCTTAGGGTCCTAAATGAAGCCCAGACGCCTCCCTTTATAGTCGAAGATCACGCCGAGGTCAACGAATCGGTGCGCTTACGTTATCGCTATCTTGACTTGAGGAGGCCTTCTGTTTTAAAAAACTTTATCTTAAGAGATAAAATTACCCAACTAACTAGATCTTATTTGAGCGATCTGGGTTTTTTAGAGGTCGAAACCCCGATCTTAACTAAGTCCACTCCTGAGGGGGCTAGAGACTATTTGGTCCCGTCAAGGCTAAATAGAGGCTCTTTTTACGCCCTCCCCCAATCGCCGCAGTTATTTAAGCAGCTTTTAATGATTGCCGGTTTTGATCGCTACTATCAAATCGTCAAATGCTTTCGCGACGAAGACTTAAGGGCCGACCGCCAACCTGAGTTTACTCAAATAGATCTAGAGACCAGTTTTTTGGACCAAGATTCTATTTTAGAGCTATTAGAGGGCTATATAGCCCTAATATTCAAAAAAATCTTAGATATAGAGCTTAAAAGGCCCTTTTTACGTATCCCCTTTTCTGAAGCCATGACCAGCTACGGCTCTGATAAGCCTGATTTGCGATACGGATTAGAAATAGTTGAGCTTAATAATGAACTAGCCCATTCTAAAGCCCAAGTTTTCCAAGAGGCCCTTAAGCGCGGAGGCTGCGCTAGGGCTTTGAGGGCCCCGGGGGCCGCCTCTAAATTATCTAGAAAGCAATTAGACGATCTAGTAGCCTTGGCCATAAGTTTGGGGGCTAAGGGCCTAGCCTGGTTAAGAGCGACTAATGAGGGCTTTCAAGGGCCTTTAGCTAAATTTTTATCAGAAGAGGAAAATAAGGCTATCTCCAAGGCCTTGGGCGTGGAAATAGGTGACGTTATCTTTTTTGGGGCCGATCAACCAGAAATGGTTTCTCACGTTTTAGGCCAAATTAGAGTAAAGCTGGCCAAAGATTTAAACTTAATTGCCCCCAAGGCATATAGTTTAGCTTGGATCACCAATTTTCCTATGTTTGAGCGCGACCCTGAAACCAAGCGCTGGGCCGCCAAGCACCACCCCTTTACCGCCCCGATGGAATCTGATCTTGCCTTCTTAGAAAGCGATCCGGCTCTCGTTAGGGCCCAAGCCTATGATTTAGTCTTAAACGGAAACGAAATCGGAGGCGGCTCTATTAGGATTCATAGCCGCTCGATTCAAGAAAGGGTCTTTAAGGTTTTAGGCCTAAAAAAAGAAGAGGCAAAAGAAAAATTTAGCTTTTTATTAGAGGCCCTGACCTACGGAGCCCCGCCCCACGGAGGCTGTGCCTTTGGGCTCGATAGACTTACCATGATTTTAGCCGGGGCCTCTTCATTACGAGAGGTTATTGCCTTTCCCAAGACCCAAAAAGCGGCCTGCCCTCTAACCGACGCTCCTAATCTTGTTGACGATCGCCAGCTACTGGAGCTGGGCCTTAAGGTTGAAAAAGAGGAAGGCTAAGACTAAATTCGCTCTAATCTTTTCCTATTTAGGATTTTTAAAGTGATTTAATCAAACTAATTCGCCTCGAATCTTAAGCGAGGCCAAACAAAAATAGAGGACCACTGAAAGCTTAAAAGCCAAAAGATTTAAGCCCCTTTTAACTTTAAGTTCTCGGTCGCCACTTGAAAGAAAGGAGGGTTTGTGACTATTGATTCGACCCTAGCGCCTCAAACTAACTTACTTATTGCCCATCCTTTAAAACGCAAGTTCCAACTTATTGACCCCGGCACCCCCCAACTCTATCGAGAGCTTTTTCCCTATATCACCATCCCCCGGATAAGTTTCGACGGTCATAGCCCCGCCCTCTCGCCGGCCAAAAACCCTTTAATTACCGATACTACCTTCCGTGACGGCCAGCAAGCCCGCCCACCTTATAGCCTAAAGCAAGTAGTGGCCCTTTTTACTTTTCTAAACCGCCTCTCGGGCCCTGAGGGGCTAATCCGTAAGAGCGAATTTTTCATCTTCAACTCTAAAGATCGCCAGGCCCTCGAGGCCTGCCGCAACCTTGGTTTTAAATACCCAATCGTTACCAGCTGGATTAGGGCCACTTCCGAGGACCTAAAGCTAGTGGTCCAAGAAGGCTTAACTGAAACTGGCATTCTAACTTCTGTTTCCGACTACCACATATATTTAAAGCTAGGATTAAACCGCAAAAGGGCTATTGATAAGTACCTTGGCCTAGTTAAAGAAGCCCTATCTTTAGGCGTGGCCCCGAGGTGCCATTTTGAAGATATTACCCGGGCCGATATCCACGGTATGGCCATTCCTTTAGCTCAGCAAATTAAGCTCCTCTCAGATGAAGCTGGGCGTCCAGCAGTCATAAGGCTATGCGATACTTTAGGCTTAGGGGTGACCTATCCTGGGGCAAGTCTTCCTCGCTCGGTACCCTCGTTAGTTCGGGCCTTTATTGAGGAAGCTGGCTTTGATGGGCAAAATCTTGAGTGGCACGGGCACAACGACTTTCATAAAGGCTTTGTTAACGCCGCCACCGCTTGGCTATATGGACTAGGGGCTATTAACGGCTCTCTTTTAGGCTTTGGCGAGCGCACTGGCAACACTCCAATCGAGGCCCTACTAATAGAGCGGGCCGCCTTGTGGGGCCAAAGTGAGGGGGTTGATTATGCGGCTATCACTGAACTAGCCCAATATTTTGAAACTGAGCTGGGGGTGCGCATCCCCTTTAACTTTCCCCTAGTGGGCCGCGACTTTAACTCCACTTCGGCCGGAGTGCACGCCGACGGCATGCTCAAAAACGAAGAAATCTATAATATTTTCGATACTAAAAAAATCTTAAACCGACCTCCCTCCATTAGCATTAACGATAAGAGTGGGACAGCCGGGCTGGCCCACTGGTTAAACCAAAGACTCCATCTAACGGGCGGTAAATTAATGGATAAGCGCCACCCGTCGGTAGCCAAAATGTATCGCCACATCCAAAAAGAGTATGAGGGCGGCCGCAACACTAATATGAGTTCGCGGGAATTAGAAAAGCTAGCCCGTCACTTTCTCCCTCAGCACTTTGAGTCCCAATTTGATCGCCTTAAAGTTAAGGCTAAAGAAATCGCCCACGATCTTATTGCCCCGCTAATTAATCATAGCGCTATTCGCTCTATGGAGCCGAGCCAGCAAGAGGCCTTATTAGAAAAATGGGTGGCCGCCAACCCTTACGTCCAGTTCGCTTACGTAACTGATAATAAAGGCCGTAAAATTACTAGAAACCTGTGTGCGCCGAAAGATAAAAAATTTTTTATCGGTCAACAAGACGCTGGCTCTAACCTCTCCGATCGCACCTGGTTCGTTCAGCCAATGGAAAACGGCAATATTCACGTGACCGACTTTTACACTTCCCGCTTTACTAAGGCCTTGTGCTTAACCGTTAGCGGACCCATTAAAGATGACCATAACGAAATATTAGGCGTCTTAGGCCTCGACATTCATTTTGAAGACCTAGCTAAAATGGAAGTCGACGAGCTAGACTGTATGGGAGCGGAAGAGTAAGTTTTTTTGGGTTGAGTTATGGTCTAAAAAGGCCGGCTTAAACTTTAGGTAACCGTTCCCCAAATCTTTTTTTCCCCACGTTGCGGCTGGTAGCGACTTTCGAGTTGTAATTAAGTTTTAGCCTACCCTTAAGCTCTTTACAGTAGTTCTTTTGAGGTTTCTACTTAGCTCTCTGCCCCAACCATATATATTAACTTGGATTAATGTTAAAATTACTAAGCCCCTATAGGGGGCTACATTGTTGTGATATGTGTCTTGCCTTTCAATAGGCTTGGCACAACAACGTTCTCTTTTGTGAACGGGCCCTTAAACGTTCACATTGGTGAACGGACACAATAACCTTAAGCTAATTTCACCTTTTTATCGGGAACCATCGATGTTCGAGCGGCTCGTCGGTTTTTTGGATTATTCTTTTTGGCTAAGAATTAGGCTGGTCCTAGCAGCTAGCTTAATTCTTAGTTTTTTAGGCCTAGGTTTATCTTACTTTGCCACTAATCTCATCTTTGAAAATTTCTTTTATGATTTTATGCTTGGTAAAAAGCCTCCGCCCCAGGAGCCACCTTATAAACTAGTCCTAATCGCCATTGACGACGAGAGCCTTGACAACCCCTCCCAATCTCAGCCAGAGGTCTTCGTGCCCACGGTCTGGGCCACTATCTTAGACTACTTAACCCTTGGCGGGGCCAAGACTGTTGCCATCCATAGGCCGCTACCAGCCTCCGAGAACCGCCGCTACTCTCTTCAAGAAGAGGCCATCTGGTTTCGCTCTATTTTAGATGCTCGCCGTAGCGGTCTCTCCATAGTCTTTGGCTTTCGCTGGCAAGGGGATAAGCCCTTGTGGCCTTCGGCTAAACTAACCGAACTAGCCGGCCCGGAAAACCTTGGCTTTCTCAACTTAATTAGAGATAGAGATAGTAAGGTAAGGCGGCTGATGGTTAGTTGGCAAGGGGAGAAAAAAGATAAGCCTAGCCTTAGCTGGGCCTTTTTAGCCGCCCAGACCGTTAAGGCTAATATTAAAGCCCCGCGCAATGTTTTTTATATTGATTTTGACCGCAAACCCGTGGTCAAACTAAGCTTTAACGAGGTCTATTCGAGGGCCAAGGCCGGGGAGGTCGATTTTTTTAAGCGCTTTTTTAACGGTGCCCTAGTCTTTGTGGGGGAGACTAACTCCCGAAACCTAGACGTCTACCCCGACCCCTTTTCTAGTTTTCTAACAGGACCCTGGGGCGGCTGGAGCCTAACCCCGGCCGTGGAGATCCAAATACAGGCCGTTAAAACTCTGTTAAACGAGTCTTATCTCCACGACCCAGGAAAATTTAACCTCTGGCTTTTTTTCTTTTGCCTAAGCTTTTTTTCCCTAAGCCCGGTAGCCTTAAGTTTACCTAGGGGCCGCTATCGCCTAGCCTGGATGCCGGCGGCCCTTTTACTCTTCTATCCTGTTTTCGCCTTTCTAGCCTTTAAGCGCCAAGTATTTCTCCCTATCGTTCCGGGACTGACTGTTTTAGCCCTAGCTAACGCCTTTTATTGGGTGAGGCGCACCAGAGAAGCCCGCAAACGCCAAGACACCTCAAGCCAAGCCCTCAACTTATACCTTAATCCCGATCTAGCTGGCCGCATCATAGACGACCCCACTAGCCTTCAAAGGCGTGGGGAACTAAGAGAAGTAACGGTCTTATTTACCGATCTCGTAGGCTTTACCCCCATGGCCGAATCTATGGAAACCTCTTTGCTGGTAGATCTTCTAAATCGCTATTACGAGCGCATGAACGCAGCTATCGAACCCTTCGACGGCTTTGTGGATAAATTTGTGGGCGACGCCATTATGGCCGTTTGGGGGGCCCCATCAAGCCAACCAGAGCATGCTATTTCGGCTTGTCGCTCGGCCTTATTACAAAAAAAGTATCTCCAAGAGCTAAACCTAGAGCTTTCCGCTTCTAACCTTCCAGCGCTAACTACGAGGATGGGGCTTAATACCGGGCAAGTTATCGCCGGAAACATAGGGGCCAAACACCGCATCAACTATACAGTGATGGGCGATGCCGTAAATCTAGCCTCTCGACTAGTAGGGGTCAATAAGCTCTTTAACACTGCCATTTTGGCCTCCGAGGCCACCGCAGCCAAGGCAAAAGAAAAAATCTGCTTTAGGATTCTCGATAAGGTTAGAGTTATGGGCCGCAAAGGGGTCATTATAGTCTACGAGGTCTTTGCCGAGGCTGGCAGCTTAAGCCCAGAGGTGGCTCAAGGGGTCAACTTTTTTGAACGGGCTCTTAAGCACTACTGGGATAAAGACTTTACCGGGGCCTTAAGTAGGTTTGAAGCGGCCTTAAAATTTTTGCCTAACGATAATCCAGCCGAGGTCATGGTTGGACGCTGTTTGGAGTTGATTAGCCATCCTCCCGAGCCAGATTGGGACGCGGTCACAGTTTTGGAAGCTAAATAAATCTAATTTAGGAAATTTTGGCTAAATTATCTTTTTAAGCTAAATTTTTTGGGAGAGAAAATTTGAAAATATATTTCGCTGGACCAGATATATTTTGGCCTGATTACTCTGAAAAAATATTATTTATAAAAAATCTATGCCGGTTAAATAATCTTGACTGTCTTTATCCAGAGCTTGAAAATAATATTTCAGCCCAAGAGATAGTTGAAAAAGATCTTTCGCTTATTAGAAAGGCCGATCTGGTGGTGGCTAACCTTAACCCCTTTAGGGGCCAAGAGCCTGATTCAGGTACAGTCTTTGAGTGCGGCTACGCTTACGCCAAGGGCCTTACGGTCATAGGCTATCTAAAAGATAGACGCGATATGCTAACTAAACTTAGGCAGTGGCCCTTAGGGCCTACAAATAACTCTCTTCTCTGCCAAGACGGAAGCTTAGTTGAAGATTTTGGAAAACCTTTAAATCTTATGCTCTCGGAAACCTTAAGCGGACTATACTCAAATTTACAAGAGGCCGTCGAGGCCGCAGCTAAAATTGCCAAAAGCTAAAATAAAAAGGCCGCCCATTAGGCGGCTTTTATCTTAGGTAACCGTTCACCAAGTCTTTTTTCCCCACGTTGCGGCTGGTAGCGACTTTCGAGTTGTCATTAAGTTTTAGCATGCCCTTAAGAGCTTAACATTAGTTCTTTTGAGGTTTCTACTTATCTCGGTGCTCCAACCATATATTTTAACTTGGATTAATGTTGATCGTAGCGCAAAAACCCCTCAGCCTCTAAGACGGCAGAATTTATTTTTTAATCCTTTAGGTATGCTATATCCCATAATTATTTTCTTATAGCTTATATTTTGCTCTTGAC
>JAITQT010000250.1 GCA_031288745.1 Deltaproteobacteria bacterium | reverse complement strand
GAATTAACAAGGACTGGGGCTGAAACGGTCTTCTTCACCATCTTCTTCATTCTTTTTCAATTGTTTTAACCTTCGACGCCTGCTTTATCTAGACTGTCTGAGCGTCTGGTTCTTCCTCTACCCCTCCCAGGCCCTCCTAGGCCGTAAACATCAGAATCTTCTGGAATCGAAATTTGGTGAAAATCTTTTAATTTCCTTTTATGGCTATTTAAAAATGAAATTAATTGTCGCGGGGAATCAGATTTAAATCAGAAATTTTAAAACGTTTTCTGTTCAAAAAAGCGCAAAGTGGAAAATGGGTTATAGACAAACGTTTTTCTGTCAAAGCAACCGCCGTCGCAGTTACGTTTCATCTCCTCCAATAATTCTTCATCGGTTAACTTCCGAGACTTGGCCGTATGTTTGATAGCCTTACCGAAATACCGCTTAATCTCTTCATGAGTAAATCCAGTCAAAGCGCCAAATTCCTGATTTCGCGAGATATCAATTCGGTTGTTTAAAGCTGAATCCATAACCACTCTAGTGATACCGGTCACAAATACGAATGAGGTAGCCCCATCGTAGACTTTTAGCCTCCTATAGAACATGTTAAGCGTTTTACTCATCTTTTCAGCTTCGTCGGGCTTATCCAATAGCTGGGTATACGGAGTATCGTATTCGTCAATTAAAACGGCTACCTGGTTACCGTAGGTTTCAGAGCATTCCCTAATTAGGGCTGAAAAAAGAGAGCTGGCTGTACTACATTCAGAAACATCAATATTAAGGCTTTCACATAACTTCTTTGTCGCTTCGTTCAAAGAATCATAGAAAATTTCTGGCCCTTGAGATATAGTCAGCTTGCTCATGTCTAGATGGATGACGGGACGGGGAGCGAATTGTTTCTGATCTAGATTCTTTTCTATGGCCAGGCCTTTGAAGAGTTCCCTTTGGCCAGAAAATATTGATTCTAGGGTTGACACTGTGAGGGATTTGCCAAAATACCTAGGCCTAGTTAGAAACCAGGTCTTAGGAACAGATGCTATCAATCGGGCTAGATAAGCCGTCTTATCCACGTAAATCCCGCCGTGTTCAATGAGGTCCTTAAATTTCTGTGTACCGGTCGGTAGAGGCCAATTTTTTTTCATGTGGTTCATCCTCACAATTAATGTTTATTATATTATAAAACGGTGACTATTGAAAAAAACGAACCTATGAAAGGATAGAAGGATTAAGAGAGCCTTTAGCCCCGAGGCCATTGTAAAGTCGTTTATTTCGGTACTTAAGAATTAGTCGAGCCTCGGGCGTATCGGAGGGCTCTTGGCGAGCGCGGCTTTGAAAGCTTTGCTTTTGCGGTCCAACTTAAATTTAGAAATAGAACAGTTAATCTTTAAAATAAGAGTAAAGAGCTGTCGAAGATAAATTCCTGAAAAAAAGGAACTTATAAAAGCTGCTAGCTATAAGGCCAATATGAGATCATGCAATTAAATAAACAGATATAATAAACTAAAAGTTTATCTTAGGCTTATATTACTAAAAATATTCTTCGTCTGCCTAAGTCGCTTTTGACGGCCCCAGCGAAGATGGCTATCTTTGGCTATTTTATGGCTCTTATCAAATCATCGCTACTAATCTGAAGGCTCAAATGTCTACTATGAGCATAACCCGCCGTGCTAGTATAGGTAAGTGGACCTAGGGCCCCCAGGTGCTTTACATCTTTAACGTCAGTCCGACTATAAGGAGCTAGGATGAGTACGATTTAGGAAAAAACCACAACCAATAACGGCCCTAAGGCCTAACAATGACAAAAGCCCCGCTCAATAACACCGCCTCCCCTTCTCTCAGTTTGAGAGCAAGCCGACTAAGAGAGCGACAACCATTCTACACCAAGTCCTCTACTTTAATTAGGCTTTTCTTCAGTCGAATCAGAAGTGGAAAACACGGTCTTGAAGGGGCCTTGGGTATGGTAACATTTATTTAGCCACTAAAGATTTAAAAAAGTCGTCGCAAACTTTTATTTTAGCCTCCGGGAAGGCCCCCTCTTTGGCCGTAAGGCTATTGGCCCCGCATTCTAGCTCTACGATCTTATCATTAACTAGAGTCCAATTTATTTCTAGATATCTAGTCACCCCGCCTCGACGATCAAAACTGGTTAAGCGAGCGAAGGGTACAGTAGCCTCCTCCGGGCTTGGTTTTAAAGTTTGTTGGCCCTCGGCTTTAACCGCTAAATTTTTCCACAGTTCTATGAGTTTAGTTTGGTTCCAACTGGCATTAGGGTTTTTGAGATTTTCCAGAGTAAAGCCAATAGGTAGGGATTTAACTTGGGCTACGGCGGCAAAGAAAAAGTCATCACCAGATCCTTCTCCGGTTGAGAATATACTTAAATATTTGGGCGAGCGAACGTCTAAGACGGACCAAGCGGCCGGCGGGGAGAGAGAAATATTTAGGCCTTGGGTGCCAGCTGAGGCCGGAATTTTAATCGTTTGGTTTTGAGCTTGTAAAGAGTTTGAGCCAAACGCTAGTAAGAGCGCGGCCGCAAGGGTAAGAATAAATTTTGACATAGAAAATCCTAAAAAAAATAAAAAATTATATATGGATATAGTAAAATCATTAAAAATATTTATCACAAATAATATAGTAAAGTACGCTATTAATATAATGATTTTAATTTGAAAAAGTAGACTTCCCTAACTGGCCACCTAGTTTACGGAGAATTTTCTTTCGTAATTAGACTTTTTATCCGTTAATCAAGGGTTTTCACCTCCCTCGTTGAGACGGCCTTAGTCTTTATTAGTCGCCAATGGGCTTTTTTCTCTCTTAAGAACTATTTGGGCTTTTTTAAACGTTCCAACTCTTTTTGGATTTCCAAAAGATTGACCACCCGGCCTGGTTTGGTGTCAGCTGGTAAGCCCATCTTATTTAGGAATTCGTTTCTAATTGTTTTAAAAAAATCTTCTCTATTAAATCCGTTGTCTTTTAGAGAATCTATTTTATCTTCTTTATTGATTTTATTGTCTTGGTCTATTTTATCAAATTTTTCTTGGTTCACAAAAATAGCGCCTTTCCGGCCCCTGACTTTGGGCCTAAATTAATATTCAAGCCTTTGTTTTTGGACCGCCTCCTTAAGACGGTTAACCACTATCGAGCGCTCTAGCCCCACTAGGCCGGCCGCCGACAAATCTTTGATAAAAGAATCGGCCATGGCCTCGTCGTAGAGGTTATCGGCCTGTTTGGCTATAAAGTTATGCAAGATCAGATCCGCTTTTTTATCCCAGCTCCTGGCCTTAGCCAGCTCTAAGTTCCAATCTAAGCCGTAGACGCTAACCGAACTTTGGCCCACGGCCAATAAAAAGGCCCCGTCGGAAGTAAAGCTTAAATGCCTAAGTAGGCCGGCTTCAAGCCTTCTAATAACTAAAAAGATATGTTTGCGCTCGTCAGGGGCCTGACCTAAAAGGAGCCGCCCATCTAGGAGGGCTGCGGCCCAAAGGCGCGAGTCGGGGCTAATGGCTAAGGCTGAAACGGGAGAGTCGATGGCGCTTAAGTCAGCCCGCCAGTCAGTATTAAAGAGCGGGTGAAAGCTAAGACCAGATTCGGAGGCGGCCACCAAATAACGATTAAAGGGGTCGGCCGTAAAAGCGCTAATGGTCCTAGGCCCTGACCCAGGCGGAGCCATAGGAAGGCTTCGAGAGGGAGAGGCTGGCTTATCACAAGAAATCCTAAATTCGACTAAGCCATCGGTGGCCGATAAGATTCTCCCGTTAGGGGAAACGAGTAAGTGCTGGAGGGGGAGATCGCTTAATTTTCTAACTAAGAGAGGGGCCCCTTTATCAAGGTAGCCGTGAGAGGTATCCCACATTTTTAGTTCACCATTATCACCGCTAGTAAAAAGCTTTCGCGAATCAGGCTTAAAAACCAAAGCGTCGGCGCTATGAGTGTAGGCCTTGGCCTGACCAGCCCCGGCCCCGGTGGCGGGGTTAAAGAGCCAAAGATGACCCTCTTTAGTTAAAATGGCGGCTAAAGTACCCTCGCTATTAATAGCTAAGGCGGCTGGGTGGCTAGCTAGTCTTACTTCAGCCACCTGTGGGGTCTGGCTCTGGGGGGCCTTAACAAACTTTAGATGCCCTTGATCGGCTAAAACTAAAGTCTGCCCACCGAAGGCCGCCTCTTCCCCACTAACGTTTTCTCTTAAGACCCTTTCTAGGAGTGCGTCTCTTAGCTCGGTCCTAGTCGTAAAGCCATAGAGGCTGCGCCAGAGGTTATCTAGTTCAGCCGATTTATTAGGTAGTTTTAGCCTTTTCGCTTCAGTAAGGCTCTTTAAGGCCTCTATTACACTCCCCTTTTCCAAATCTTCAGCGGCCTTTTTTAGTAACGGGGATAGGGCCTTAGCCCCTTCTTGGGCCTCTTGCTGAGAGCTAATCTTAGAAATTCTGTAAATAGCCGGCTTATAGCGCTCAACAAAGTTGGGGTTAATACGGCCCTGCTCAATAATATCGTTTAGGCGTCTAGCCTCGCTATTTAGGGCCGGCCCCTCAAAGCTAGCTAGAGAAGCCGCAGCCTCATGGATTTGCCCTAGTTCTAAATAGGCCCCGGCTAGCATTAAGGGAAGCTCTGTTAAATTTTGCCCGGAGCAGACGGTCACTAGATCGTCTAATCGGGCGATAAAGGTCTCCGGCGATATGGTTTTAGCGTGAAAGCGGTATAAAGAGAAATTAAAAAAAGAAAAAGAGTGTTGGGGTTCTTCTTTTAAGGCCTGACGCCAGAGTTTTTCAGCCTCGTCTGGGTGACCAAGATCTAAGAGAGAGATAGCCCGGTTATTTAGGTTATCGGCCGAATCGGGCGAGACCTTAGGTCTGGGCCTAGGGTAATTGAGACCTAGGAGTAAAGAGTATATTTTTATAAGCTCTTGACTTACATCTAAGGCCCTTTGGAAGCGTTTGGTTGGGTCGGGATCGAGGGCGCGACGTAAAAAGCTCATTATTTGAGGCGGAAGGGAGGTCACTGGCTTAACGGAAGCGATATATTGGTCTAAGACGTGAGAGACCGCCCCGCCGTACTCCCAAGGCCGGCGACCTAAAAAAAGCTCCAAAATAGTTAGGCTCAAGGCCCACAGATCAAAGCTTACCGCCGGTTGAGTCCTATCTTTTGATTCGGGCGACATATACTGAGGGGTGCCAAAGCCCCCTCTGGTGTTAACTGAAGAAGAGGAGCCAGTGTTGGGAGTTTCGGTTAGGGCCTTTTGATCTTTAGGCCATAAAGAAGCGCTATCAGAGGGGGAAGTGACGTTACGCGAGGCCCTGGCAAGACCAAAATCGGTCACTAACAATCTAGAAGTATCTTCTTCTAATAAGAGGTTTTGGGGTTTGATATCTAAATGGAGCACCCCTCGGCTATGGGCGTAATCAAGACCCCAGGCGGTCTGGATGGCCGCATCTAAGATAGCGGCCGAGCGTTCTCTCTCGTCTCCTTTATAGAGGGCAGGCGGGCTTTGACCTTTAGGCTCCATCATCTCTTTAAGAGAGCCGCCGCTAATATACTCCATAAAAATAGAGGGTACGCCCATTAATGGCCGCACGTAGTAGCAGGTGACTACATGGGGATGGAGCCCAAGGCTGACCCAGGTCTCAGCCTCGTTTCTAAGGGCTTTAAAATACTGTGGATCGGTTGCGTTACTTAAAGGGAGCTTTAAGGCTAATTCTTTCCTCCATTCTTGGTGCCTAACTTTAAAAACTTGACCAAGGCCCCCTCTTCCTAAGATCTCTTGGACCACGTAGACGCCTAAAATTACCTGCCCTACCCTTAGATCTAAGCCTTTTTCCCACACTCTCGTCGCTAAGTCATTTAAGGCCGCAGTGGTGTTGAGCCACTTAGTATCGGCGCTAGTAGCTTGGGGTAAGAGGTGGAAATTTTGTCCGCATTTTACACAAATCGAGCGCCGTCCCATGTTTTCGTCGTTAAGCTTATAGCCGGTCTGGCACTTAGGGCAATAGGCCGTGCCTATTTGGGCTGAGTTTGAGGCTTTTTCACTCATGATAGGTTTTCGCCTGAAATTAAGCCGTCTCTTTGGGCCGCTTCAATAAGGCTCTTTTTTAGGCTCTTAGCCGACTGATGGATAATGGCTGGGTTATCAATTAAGGCTTGGTCTATGGCCTTAGCCAGGTTTTCGGGCACTGGGCGGCCTCGGCTTAGGATGGAGGTGGCCGAAGTGTTTAAGACTATCTTCCAGGGGTCTTCCTCGTCGGGAAAATCCCTTGGGTATTGGCCGGTGATTAATTTATAGAGGGAGGCGGCCGCAGCCCAAATATCGACCTCGGGACCAGCGTTTTTAAAATTAATAACCTGTTGGCGAGGCATGGTGGCCGGAGAGCCGGCTACCGAGCCCGTTCTGGTATTTCCGTAAGTATCGCTATTTTTATAGAGTTTTCCCACTCCGATATCGGCGATTTTAGGTGATAAGCCCTCTTGACCGCCTAAAAAGATGTTGGCCGGCTTAAGATCTCTATGAACTAAGCCTCTAGATTCTGGGCTGACTTTACTATCGGTTCTGGAGGAGGCTAGTTTTAGATTATGGATATAGTCTAATCCGTCTAAGACCGGGATAATTATCTTTAAGGCCTCTTGGCAATCGAGAAAGCCTCCCCTATTTTGGCGGGCCTCCTCGCTATTACCACCGCGGCAGTATTCCATTAGGTAGAAGTAGGCCCCGCCGTAGTAACCAAAATCGTAGAGCTTAGTGACATTAGGGTGCTTTAAGGCCCTACCGATGGCTACTTCCCTTAGAAAGCTCTTTCTAGCCCAATCATTATCGCTCACCGCTGGACTCATTACTTTTAAGGCCATCAGGCTTTTATCTTCCTTGCGTTCGGCTAAAAAAACGGCCGAGGTCGAGCCCTTGCCTAAGGTTTTGGTGATTCTTAAGCCCTTAAGAGCCTCTAAGGTCTTAACCCTACGATTTAGGCCGGCCTTAAGTAGTTTTAGGGTAGCTAGGGGGTTGG
Source organism: Deltaproteobacteria bacterium (assembly GCA_031288745.1). Lineage (GTDB taxonomy): Bacteria > Desulfobacterota > Desulfarculia > Adiutricales > Adiutricaceae > JAITQT01. Next base: position 496 of record JAITQT010000250.1, on the reverse strand, counting down.
GGCGGCATTGCTGACAAAGGACATCAGCACTTTTAGACAGGGGCACTGGCGAATGAGGGCGGCCGCAGGCCGGGCAAAAGGGGGAGACTTCGGAAGTGGTTAGAGAGCGGTTTTGAGCTTCGTAGAGGGCCTCGTCGACTAGGGCGACCCTAAAGCTATAGGTCCCGGCCAAGGTTATAACGTCGCCGTCTTTAAGCTTAACCCCAAAGCCGCGCACGGCCACGCCCTGGACCCGGTCTTCCTCGCGGCGGCTAACTAGGTGACCGTTAACGAAAGTGCCGTTAAGGCTACCTAAATCGCGCAGATAGGCCCGGTTGCGACTTAGTTCAATTACGCAGTGAAAGCCTGAGATAACTTGGTATTCCCCTCTATCAGGAAGTCTAAGGGCTGAGCCCTCGCTTCTACCGATAACCACGGCCCTAGGGCCGACGAACTCCCAAAACTGGGGGTCGCCGAAATCGGAAGATAAAATAAGCCTTAAGGCCGAGGGTCCGCG
>JAITQT010000243.1 GCA_031288745.1 Deltaproteobacteria bacterium | reverse complement strand
GAGGGGAGACTAATTTATCATTATGATCTCCTTGCTGAGCTTTAGTCGATTGATTACTTGTAGTCATAATAATGGCCAACTTCGACGTCTTCTAAGACGGCTAGGGCGTCGTCGGCTAAGATAGCCGCAGAGCAGTAAAGGCTCAATAGATAGGAGGCCACTCCTTGCTCGTTTACGCCTCTTAAACGGATGGCTAGGCCTCGGTCTTGATCGCCGGGAAGAGAGCTTTGATAAAGGCCGACTACACCGCGCCTAGCTTGGCCGGTGCGAAGTAATAAAACGTTGGTTTTACCGGTTTTGGCCTTAGGATTTTTTAAGCCGTCAACAAAGAGTTTATCGGTGGGAATAAGGGGCACTCCGCGCCAAACAATAAACACGCCACCCAAAATATTGATCGTGGCCGGAGGCACACCTCGGCGAGTGCATTCGCGGGCAAAGGCGGCGATGGCCCTGGGGTGGGCTAGGAAAAACGAGGGCTCTTTCCAGACCTTAGTCAAAAGCTCGTCTAAATCGTCTGGGGTGGGTGGGCCGTTGATGGTTTTAATGCGCTGAGAATCGGCTGCGTTTTTTAATAAACCGTAATCATCGTTATTGATAATTTGGCTCTCCTGGCGCTCTCTTAAGCTTTCTATGGCTAAGTAGAGCTGCTCGGAGCTTTGATCGTAAGGAGAGGAAAAGACGTCGGCTACTTTAGTGTCGACGTTAACGATGGTGCTGATGGAGTTTAGGATATATTCCCTGGGTTTAGCCTGGTAGGGCACAAAGCCTTGGGGAATTTCTATTTGCCCAGGATCTTGGCTGCATAAGGCATCAAGAGGGGTTTCCCCTTCTATGACCTTGTTGACGCGATAAATACCGGAAGAAAGGGCTTTAAACTCAAGTAATTTAGTTAGCCACCTTGGGGTGATGGAGGCGAACTGAGGCCTGGTTTTATTGACGTCGGCTAGTTGATAAGCGGCCGCCGGACTCAGCGTGTTTAAGTTGGAGGGATTTGAGGGCATTTAGGATCTCCTTAGGAAATTAAAAATAAATTTTAGAATTGGACATAAAACGTGAAAAATGAAAGACTAAAAGGCCGGGATTAGAATTAACCGTCAATAGGGCGGCGGCGGGTCACCTACTAGTTTAGCCCAGGCGGTCAACCCATTATGGAGGTTATACATAGGTCCTTGGTAGCCAGCTTGGCGCAGGGCCCTTATGGCAAAGAGGCTCCTTTGGCCTATTTTACAAATAAAGACCAGATCTTGGTTTGGTTTAAGCTCGTCTATTCGCCTAACTAATTGGCCAAAGGGCATGGCCTTGGCCCATTTAAATGGATATAAGCTGCGCTCGTGAGGCTCGCGGATGTCAATAATTTGAAGATCGTCTCCGCTATCGAGCCTTTTTTTTAGAACGCTAGCTTCAATAGGCTGAGCCATATCGTCGACCTTTTCCCTTAGGCCGCAAAACTTTTCGTAGTCGATAGGTTCGGTTATAGTGGGGCTTTGGCCGCAGACAGGGCATTGGGGATCTTTTTCAAGCCTGACCTCGTTAAATCTCATAGACCAGGCGTCGAATAACAATAGTCGCCCGATAAGCCCCTCAGCTCCTTTCACGATAATCTTAATAGCCTCGGCCGCTTGGATGGCCCCCATAACCCCCGGTAAGACCCCCATCACTCCGCCCTCGCCGCAGGAGGGCACTAAGCCTGGGGGAGGCGGGGAGGGGTAAAGACAGCGGTAACAGGGGCCGTTAAGGGCCCCAAAAACACTAGCTTGACCTTCAAATTGAAAGATAGAGGCGTAGACATTTGGTTTTTTTTGAAAGACGCAGACGTCATTAATGAGATAGCGAGTGGGGTAATTGTCAGTGCCATCTACGATTAGGTCGTAGTCGGAAAAGATCTTTTCAGCGTTTCGGCTCGATAGCTTAACACTATAGGTATCGACCTCGATAAGCGGGTTTAGGGCCTTAAGCTTATCTTTAGCTGAGGCGACTTTGGGCCTATCGACGTCTTTAGTAGCGTGGATGATTTGGCGCTGAAGATTTGAGGCTTCAACCGTGTCAAAATCAACTAACCCTAAGCGCCCCACCCCAGCCGCAGCTAGATAGAGCGCTGCCGGGGCCCCTAAGCCGCCGGCACCGATGATAAGAACTTTAGAGGCCTTAAGGCGGCTTTGTCCTCCAAGGCCAACTTGGGGCAGCAAAAGGTGGCGGCTATAGCGGTCTATCTCTTGGTTGGTTAGCTCGTTAACCCCAAGAGAATCTTCACCCTCCATAGGCTCTAAATAACTCATCTCTGGCTCCCACCGGCGATGGCCGGAACCAACATGACCGTCTGCCCGTCTTTTACCGGAGTCTGAAGGCCATGGGCAGTTTTGATGTTTTGGCCGTCGATAAAGACGTTAACGAACGAGCGCAAGGCACCCGTTTCGTCGAAGAGGTGGAGGGAGACGTCGGGGTGTTTTTCAGCCAAGGCTTTTAACAAATCCCCGGCCGTTTGGCCACTAAGCTCGATTTGAGATTGATTGTCAGTAAAGCTTCTTAAGGCGGTGGGGATCATTAATTTGGCGATCATAAGCTCTCCATAAACTTTAGGTTAAATAACAAAATAGGAAAGTTAGAGTAAAGAAAGACTAAAATTTAGCCGCCATTAGCTCCTTTTTAGATTTAATCGCTCTTGGGATTGTAATTGAGATCTTCTTGCTTAAAACCTGAGCGATTGTCATTAAGCTTCCAGCAAGTAGTTTGAGTCGGCTGACCTTTTTTAATAGAGGTTATTAGGTATCTATAAAAAGGGAGGGCATTGTTAAGATCATTCTCCGAAGGCTTAGGTGGGGCGTCGGGGTGGGAGTGGTAGACGGCCACCAAGTCCAAACCCTTAGATAAGGCCAAAGTTTCGGCCTTTAAAAATTGTTCAGGCTCAACCCGAAAGCGTTTTCTACGACTTTCAGGCTCTCTAGAATTTTCAGCCTTTAAGATTTCAAGGCCTTTAGCTTGCTGGCCATTTTGGTTAATGCGCCCCAAAACAAAGCCGCAGCACTCGTCTGGGTAGACTTCAATGGCGTGATAGTTAATTTGAATTTGACAAATTGACAATAGCTCCATCAAATAGACCTCCAAAGGTTATCGGAGAGATAGCGGGTCCCGCTATCGCCCAAAATGGTGACCACCAAGGCTTCTTTAGGAAGTTTAGCCGCAACTTTTAAGGCTGCGGTGACGTTAGCCCCGGAACTTAGGCCGGTTAAGAGACCTGCTTCTTTTGATAGTCTTACGGCCATGGCTTGGGCTTCTTCGGTAGAGACCTTTTCTTCCTCTTCCATAAAGGATTGATCGATAATAGTCCCTTTTAAGGTTGAGGCTAAGTGTTTGGTCCCCTCTATGCCGTGGAAAGGGGAGTCGGGTTGGACGACGATAGTCTTAATTTTAGGGTTAAATTCTTTAAGACGCCTAGAGACGCCCACAAAGGTGCCGCCAGTGCCGACTGAACAAATAAAATGAGTAACCTTAGCCTCAGTTTGGTGCCATATTTCCGGGCCAGTGGTCTCGTAGTGGGCCCTAGGGTTAGCCGGGTTATTGTATTGATTGGGAAAAAAATAACGCTCTGGGTCGGCTTGGTAGGCTGCTTGAGCCGAATAAAAGGCCCCGTCGGCGCTTTCTAAGGGATCGGTTTCGACAATTTGGCCCCCGTAGGCGGCGATTAAAGCCTTACGCTCGCGGTTGGCGTTGGAGGGTATATGAAGCGTAACTTTACGTGAAATTGAGGCACCAATCATGGCTAGGGAAATTCCGGTGTTGCCACTAGTAGCGTCGAGTATAGTCTTCTCCTCACCTAAGGCCCCGGAGCGCAAGCCCTCCAAAATCATAGCTTTGGCCGCTCTATCTTTTACTGAGCCACTGGGGTTAAGAAATTCCGCTTTAGCCATAACTTTGGCCCCGTAGGGCGAGGCTAGGCGAGTTAGGTCAACTAGGCGCGTCTCGCCTATTAGATCGAAGATATCCATTTTTAAAACCTAAAAAAAGGCGAACCTTAATAAGCTTTATGGGCCAATATTTAATCAATAACGATAGCGGCCCTGGCTTAAAAAATTTATGGGTTAATTAAAAGATGAAATTAAAATTCAATAACAATTATTTTTATTCAAGTTAAAAAAAATAACAAGATTATTATGCGTCTTAAAGCTAATAACCAACAGTAAGGATCAATTAAAACAAAAAAAAGTGAACCAATTCAATTGGTTCACTCCGTTTAAGATTAACGTGGGTGACTTAGGTATTTTGCTTTTTGCTAGGCCCTCTATAACGAGAGGCTGAAACTAATAAGCTTGGACCTTAATAACCAATAAAGCCAAGATGTTAGGCTATTTTAAGAGAGGCTAATATAGCTATTTAAAGTTGATCGAAGCGCAAAAACCTCTTAAAAGCACAATAGTCTAAAAAATTAACTAGTGATAAGACTATGTTACAAATTTAAAGACTGATAAAGGGGACTTTTTGCGCTTCGATCAAAGTTAGATAGATAAATTTTAGGCCGAGAAAAAATGAGCCTCATCAAAAAATAATATTAGCAGTCTAAAAGAAGATTTGCAAGAGTTTTAAAAGCCTTAAATTTTTGGCCAAAAAAAGGTTTTTCCTTTCAAAGGTCGGCTTGACTTTCAATAAGAGTCAAGTTAGGGGCGGCTTTTCTCTAGGGGAGAAAACCGAGCCGCAGGTAATGGGCATACGCCAGCCTACGCCGAAGGCCTGGGAGGAAATTTTTAAAACTGGAGCACCTTGGCGTCTTTTAAATTCAGCGATCCTAACTAAATCTGCTACTTTAGCCACAACTTTTGGGTCAAATCCTTGCTTTTCTAAATAAGCTGGGCTTTGGTGGTCTTCGAAAAGGGCCTTGAGGATTGTGTCTAAGATGTCGTAAGGAGGAAGGCTATCGCGATCGTATTGATTGGGCCTTAGTTCGGCCGACGGGGGTTTATCAATGGTGCGCAAGGGAATGAGCGCTCGACCGTGTTTTTCGTTTAAATAGCGAGCCAGGGAGTAGACTCCGGTTTTATACAGATCGCCTATGACGGCCAAGGCCCCGCACATATCTCCGTAGATAGTGCAGTAGCCGACTGATATCTCGCTTTTATTACCGGTGTTTAAAAGTAGAGAGCCAAATTTGTTGGCCGCAGCCATTAAAAGAACACCTCTGATACGGGCCTGGATGTTTTCTTCAGTAGTGTCGTGCTTAAGCCCTCTAAAGCAGGGGACTAGAGTCCTATTTAAGGTTAACATAGCGGCTCGGATTGAGAGGATATTAGTTTGCCGTATTTTTAAGTTTACGGCCAGTTCATTGGCGTCTTCTATGCTGTGGGAAGTGGAAAAGGGGGAAGGCATTAGTAGACCGAGGATATTATCCGGGCCTAGAGTTTGGGCAGCTAAAGCGGCGGTTAGGGCGCTATCGATCCCGCCACTAAGACCAATAACAGCCTTGTTATAAGAATTTTTACGGCAGTAATCACTTATACCCAGAGATAAGGCCTGGTAAATTTCTTCTAGCGGGCTTAAATCGGCTTGATTGGTAGGGGATTGGTCGGTCCCAATTTCTATTAACGATAAGTCTTCGTTAAAGGCCTTGGCCCGAGAGATGACCCGGCCAGTTCTATCAAGATGGAAGCTGCGGCCATCAAAGATAAGTTCGTCGTTAGCTCCGCTTTGATTTACGTAGATAGCCTCAGCCTCGTAGCGACGGCACAAGGTCCCGAGCATGTCCTCGCGCTGGGCTTGTTTGCCTACAGAAAAAGGGGAGGCCGAAAGATTAACTAAAACGTCATAAGAAGGATGATTTTCTAAGGGATCGATGGGATAGATGGGCCTTTGCCAGTAATTAGCGTCGTTCCAGATATCTTCGCAGATAGTAATGGCTAATCTTATCCCCTCGTGGTTAATAACCAAAGGCGAAGAGCCGGGCTCAAAATATCTGGCCTCGTCAAAGACGTCGTAGGAGGGAAGTAGTCTTTTGGCGTACTGAGCCACAATTTGACCTTTTTTAATAACAAAGGCCACATTTTGGAAAAGTTTACCTCGCCCTGACTGGTTAAAGGCCGGGGCACCAACGATAATACTAAGGTTAAGATCCCTGGTGCGCTCGGCTAAGGCTAGGATAGCCTGGTAACACTCTTGGGCAATAAAGCTATAGAGCAATAAGTCTCTCGGCGGATAGCCAATAATGGATAACTCGGGGCTAACCACTAGGCTCGCCCCGATAGAGGCGGCCCTTATGACGCCGCGGAAAATTTTGTCCACGTTTGCGTTTATGTCGCCGACTTTGGGATTGTGCTGGAGTAGGGCTATTAGCATGGTTAATGCATTTTAAGGTTTTCGGCCTAAGTTTTTTAAGGCCTAAGTTTGGTGGCGAAAATTATGAAAAAAACAATTTTTTGGTAAAATTTAATTTAAGCGAAAACAAGAAAAAAATTATCCCTTAAAGCCTAAGCTCCAAGCCTCTAGCCTCTCTTTCTAGAAAAGAACCAGAGGCGCAAAGCCAATTAAGCCTACTTTTGGCCATGAATTGAAGGCCAGGTTGGCAGCTTAGCCCAAAAAAAATAGAACGATATATTTTAGCACCCCATGGGCCCAGTTTAAAGCATTTAAAGCAATTTCAATTTTAGTAAGGCCTAAGGCCGCTCAAGGTTATTTAGACAATTTTATAGATAATCTTTATCTTAGCTAATTAAAAGTTAGCTTATTAATATATTTAAAACTTAAAAAAAATGAAAAATAAATATTATAATATTTATAATGATTTTTAAGTTAAAAAATTTAAAAATATATATTTATAAATTTAAAGGTCTAAAAATATTACTATTTTTAATAGTTAAAACAAACCAAACCTTACTTGACAATCCGTTGATTTTGTTTTATATAGTAAATTGAAACAAGGCGTTTGTGGCGACAGGATAATAGTTTTTTAGCCTTGGCCCTTGGCCCTTGGGCTGGCTAAATAACCACCTTTTTTAGTTTAACCCTCTTTGCCCCAAAAATTTAAGATACCGTTTCTTTTTTTTAGTTCAAAGCCCATGGTTTATTTTTGTTGAACCAAAGGGCCATTCATTGTAAGGTTTTATCCCGCGGCTTTTAGCCTTAATGAAGTTTTCTGGCCAAAATGGCTGCGGTTTTTTGCGTTAATGGTGTTGTATGGAGCCTAATGACGAGGCCTTGATTTCCAAACTAGTGGAGGGCGACCCGGTGTTGAAACAGCTGGTCGATGACCACCGTAATTATGAAAAGCTCCTCGAGGAGATGAACCGCCGCCCTCATCTATCGCCGGAAGAGGATTTAGAGCGCAAGCGTCTCCAAAAGGCTAAGTTGGCCGGAAAAGATAAGATAGAGCGTATCTTAGCTAAACACAGAGATTAGCCTAACAATTTAGATATAAACCTTAGTTAAGTTCGGTTTAATGTTGAGGCTTTTTTTTTGGTTTTTCCGCGCTCTATTTCTTAAACCCGGGCCTGAGAGTTTGCGAGGTTTTTTTTCTAGCCTCTTTTTTTTTCTTCGTTTTGGGTTTAAAATTTATAGCTTTACATTATCCGGCCTCAAAGGCCCCGGCCTAAGTTAGGCCGGCGGGCCTTTAGGCTTTTTACTCTAAACAATCTCCTCTTATACCTTTGGCGGCCTAATTTTTAGGCCAAGGGTTAAGAAGAACTTTTTTAACTTAAGGGTTGGCTTTTAAGCTAGCCCCTGGCGCGTCGATTTACCCGGTTAATCGACTTTTTGGTTTTGTTATGCCAACCCTTAGCGGCGCGGAGATCCTCATTGAATGCTGGAAAAAAGAAGGCGTTGAGGTCATCTTCGGTTATCCTGGGGCCTCTACGGTCGATATCCACCATCACTTGGCC
>JAITQT010000209.1 GCA_031288745.1 Deltaproteobacteria bacterium | reverse complement strand
GATCGAAGCGCAAAAACCTCTTAAAAGCAAAATAGTCTAACAAATTGACTAGTAATAAGGACATATTACAAATTTAAGGACTGAATAAAGGGGACTTTTTGCGCTTCGATCAAGGATACGTTGTTTAAACTAGAACCCTAGACTCTTAGCGGCTAAGAGAATCTCTTGTTCGCCAAATTGGGGCTCCTGGCCAATCGCTTTGACCGTTGGCGCAAACTTATGCCACAATCCCTCGTAAGTTACGGCAATTTGGTGAAATCGGGCGATAAGCACAAGGCTCATTAAGCCGGAATCGGGTAATTTTTCAGGTTTATCAGACATATATTATTGGCCTGGTATTGATTGATTTTATCAGTAAGTAAATACCTTCGGCTTTAGTCGGTGGTGATTACTTAGTTCTTCCAAGTGGCCTTAGAAGATCTAAAGCGACTTTAATCGCAATTTAAAGTCACCAGCTTTAGTATTTTAGCGTGAGGTAAAAGCTTATAGACTTAAATTACAATTGATATTATTTTAAAATAACAAAGAATACAGTCAATGTCAATTCTTACCTTTCATCTTGCTGTGACGAATGATTTTATAACCACGTTTTTTGTGGTATACTTTCAAATCGTGTGAGGATTTTTTTGCTGATCCCGTCTGGAGCAGCTTGATATAGATTTCGGAGAAGCGTTAGTGTCTCAGATCGATAGCAGAGCCTGGCAAGGTAAGTCCGTTTTGGTCGTCGACGACTACCAGGCGGTGCGCAAGACCATCAAGGAGCTTTTCGCCAATATGGGCTTAAAGGTGACCGAAGCTGAAAATGGAGTTGAGGCCTTAAGCCGGCTGGAGGAAAAACCCCATGACATGATCGTAAGTGATTTGGTGATGGCCGAGATGGATGGCTTTGAGCTAACTGAAACCCTAAAAAATAACGCGAAATTTCGTTCTATTCCCGTGGTTATTCTTTCAACTCACTCTGACTACAAGTATATCTTCAGGGCCCTAAGGCTTGGGGCCGACGATTATCTCATTAAACCTCCCACCACCGAAATGGTACAAATAGTGCTCAGTAGGGTCTTCAACCACCAGTGGTAAAATCTACTTTAAACTATCGCTTAAATGCCTAAGAGCAATAAAAATCCAGGCCCAAAGGGCGTATTAACTAATTTTAGGCCCCTGGTTTTTCTTATCAATTGATATTATTATTCCAGCCTCTCTAGGAGACTTTAAGGGGCCTGAAAAATCGAACTTAAGGGGACTTGCGGCGGGATACTAAAATGAGCGCAAACATAGAAACTCCCAACGTTGAAACTAAAGATAGCGGCAAGCCGCCCGAACTCGACCGTATGGCCGTTAAGATCTCTCACCTTGATCGCCTTTTGGGGCTAACTGGGGAGATTATTATTTCGGCCTCCAATATCTCTATTCTCCAGCGCCATCTATCGACTTCCTCGGTTAATATTGATAAAAATTCCTTAGAGATGATTAAAAACGTGGCCATGACCACCAATCGAATCTCTTCGGATTTGCATCACCTTGTGATGGACATTAGGATGGTGCCGATCAAGGAAACTTTTTTAAGGTTTAGGCGCTTAGTGCGCGATTTGGCCAAAAAAAGGGGTCGGCAAGTTGATTTCGAAATAGTCGGTGAAGATACTCTAGTCGATAAGACCGTGGCCGAGCGACTCTATGAGCCCTTGGCCCATCAAATTAGAAATGCGGTCGATCACGGCTTAGAAGATCCCTTAGAGCGCAAGCACGTCGGTAAACCGCCAACAGGCCAGTTGATCTTAACTGCGTATAAAAAAGAGGGTTTTACTTTCGTTTCCGTTGCCGACGACGGCCGCGGACTAGATGAAGCCCGTATTCGTCAGGTAGCTTCGGAAAAAGGTTTTTTGCCCCCTTCAGCGGCCCAAGCGATATCGGCTGAAGAGTGCTGGAATCTAATCATGCAGCCGGGTTTTTCTACGGCCTCTGAAGCTACTGAGATTTCAGGCCGCGGTGTGGGCATGGACGTCGTTAAGAGCACTGTGGAGAGCTTAGGCGGAGAGGTGATAATAGAGACCCATAAAGGAAAGGGGTCTAACTTTACTTATAAAATCCCTCAGCTCTCAGCGGTTAATATTACTGACGCTCTTATTATTCGTTCAGGGGAGAGCTACTATGCGGTGCCTATTGGTAATGTCGTGGCTACCCAATCTTTTTCGCTCTCCGACATCAATACTACTATGGAGAGCACGGAGAGCATAATTTATTTAGGCTCCATTGTGCCCCTCTACGATTTAAGAGGCTTATTAACCGGGGCCCCTCTTTCCGATGATGAATTTAAAAATAACCTACCGGTCATCATTATTGATTCCAAAAACGGTCGATTGGCCTTAAAGGTATCTGAGTTTATTCGGCCCCAAAAGCTAGTTTTAATTCCCTTACCGGAGATTTTTTCCGTCAGGGGCGTAGCCGGTACCACTATTTTAGGCGGCAATCAATTGGGCATGGTCCTAGATCCCTTTGATTTAATCGCCATGTCTAGCGGCCGTTCTAAAGATAGCGAATCGAGCTTTCAAAATCGTCAACAAGTCATGACTTTAGATGACGATTTAGATGAGGACCCGGGAACTAAGGTTGAAGCGGCCGAATCCTTAGAAAGCGCCGAAACTACAGAAGGCGGTCAGGTACCTGTTAAGAAGCCGGCTGAGGTCATGGACGAATCCATGGCTGAGGAATTTTTCGTTGAGATCCAAAATATCTTAAATGAAGCCAGCGAAGAGATATTTCAACTAGAAAAAGATCCTGAAAATATTCGTCACGTTAATACTATTTTTAGATATTTTCATTCTATTAAAGGTAATTTTATCATGACCGGTTTCACCAACGTGGGTTCCTTTGTCCACGAGGTGGAGACGGTACTGGACCGGGTTAGGGAAAAAGAGCTTAAGGTCGATAAAGAAGTAATCGATCTGCTTTTAGATGCGGTCAAAAGCATGGAGCAGGGCATTAGCGAAATTAGGGCTGGCCGCGGTTATGAAATTAGGGATCAAGAGCTGATAAACGAATTGGCCCGTTATAAAAAGAGCGAATTAAGGGAAAAGTTAACCCAAGAGGAGGCTGACGACGGTCAGTTCCACCTTTCGCCCTTAGGCACTATCCTTTACTTTTCTAAAATCGTCTCTAAAGGTATTACCGTTTACCAATCTATGATCCATATCGGGCCTTCCTTTCAGGAGACTAGCTTGGTGGGCTATCTAATTATTAAGCGCTTGGCCCTCTTAGGCGATCTAATAGACACTGTGCCCAGCCTTGATAAAATCGAGCGGGGTTTGGGGGCTGAGAAAATTAAGGTCATGTTCGCCTCAAGCTATAATTTAGATAAAGTTAACTCCTTTTTTGAAAAACAACTTAAACACTTTTATAACGTTATAGAATTTGAAAATTTACCAGTGGATTAAAGAAGTTCGAAAAGCAAAAAAATCTTAAAAGCTTAATAGTCTAAAAAAATTAATTAATAATAATATCATATTAAAAATTTAAGGACTGATAACGGGTTCTTTTGGCTCTTCGTTCAAAGAAGGCTTTTGGAGCCTAATTATTGGTCAGCGTTTTTTTTATATTTTTAGAAGGAAGGCGTCTTTGGTCGAGGCTCTTTGTGCCTAAAAGGCCGCTGGTGTTATCATGAGCGTCAAAGTGTTGATAATGGTGGCTGATAACTTGGTGAGGACCACGTTGTCTAGTCATTTAAAAGAAAAATACACCTTACAAGAAGGCAGCGCCCCCGATCCTAGCCAAGGCATTGAGTCAATATCCTCGGAAATCCTAACCATGGCCCCAGAAGTGGTTATTATGGATTACTGTTCGGAAGACGCCTTAAGCGTAAAGATCTTGCAAGAGGTGATTGATCGTAACGAGAGGATAGGCTTTGTCTTCGTAGATTCCTCAGGTCAAGCTGATCGCGAAAACATCATGATGGCTGTAAACGAAGGGGCCCAGGCTTTTATCCCGGTTAACATTTCAAAGGTGGCCTTACAAAATTACGTTAATCGCGCTATCAGCGGACCTTTAAGGCTAAGGACCCAAGAGGACGTCCATGAGGCTAGCGAACAACGACTAGAAGGCGTTAGTCAGAGGCTTACTATCGCCAGCACTAGGCTTAAAAATTCGGAAAAGCTTATAGCCTATCTTTTGAGCACTCCTTTGGGCTCTCAGCCCCGCAAGGTCTTAATCCTCTCCGATTCGCCATATCAACGTGAGCTTCTAAAAAAGCACCTTGAAGATAGTAATTTTGTGGTCCTAACTGCCTCGGCTATTGGCGAGGCGGTGAGCTTAACTCTTAGCGAAAAACCAAGGATTATCATCAGCGACTACGAGCTTGACGATGGGAAGACGGGTATAGATTTTTGCAAGGAGATTAAATTTGTCAATAAATATACCCCCTGTTATTTTGTGGTCTGCACGGCTGGGGAAGATAAGATCCCCGCAGTCATGACTCCTGGTAACGGTGTAGACGATTGCCTATTAAAACCAGCTTCCCAAAGCGCCTTAAACGAGTTTTTAGCTAGGGTGGCCTTGGGCCTAATAGTTTAAACTAATTTTTCTAGTAATTAGGTTATTTCGTTGATAAAATATGATTCTTTAGGTCAAAATACTTCCAAGTCTTCCAAACCGTTGAGGCGTTATATTGACGATGGGCTCGAATTGGCCTTTTGCCGTAATCCAAATTGTTCAGACTTCCAAAAGCTTAATGTTGGCAACATCGTTTACCGTGGTTCGTATGGGAAGAACGATAATAAGGATCTTCTTTACTGTAATACTTGCGCCAAACGGTTTCTATTGATACGGAATTCTCCTTTGATCGGAGCACACCTGCCAAAAAATCAGGTTCATCAGATAAGACATCATGCTACAAAAGATAAGCGTCAGGGCCACCGCCAGTTCAATGAGGTCGAACTAAACGTAAAGTTGCTTGATTATCAATTACGGAGATGAGACTCATTTCTGGTGAAGATGGTCGCATTCTGCTGGAAGAATTAAATTTAACGTGTTTAGACGTTACCACTTTTCGTTAGTGATAAACTCTCCCATTAAGAAACCTTACTAAAGGAAATTTTTTCTCACTCTAAGTCTGTCCCTCGGATTGACTGGCAAATGCGGTCGTCTGTTAAACCCTGTAAGTATGCTTAAGCTGACCTGATGTAGGCTACTGTCAAGATTGTCTGAAAGAAAGGCTGTGTTATCTAAAGTAGAGCGAACAGTTGGGTTTGGGAAGAAGGCTTTTATTTAAGTAGAGTATAACCGTTCATCAAATTTTTTTCCCCACGTTGCGGCTGGTAGCGACTTTCGAGTTGTAATTAAGTTTTAGCCTACCCTTGATCGAAGCGCAAAATGTCCCCTTTATCAGTCTTTAAATTTGTAACATGTCCTTATTACTAGTTAATTTGTTAGACTATTTTGCTTTTAAGAGGTTTTTGCGCTTCGATCACCCTTAAGATCTTAACAGTAGTTCTTTTGAAGTTTCTACACTACATAGCTCTCTGCTCCAACCATATATTTTAACTTATATTAATGTTAAAATTGCTAAGCTTCTGTAGTAGGGGGCTACATGGTTGCGGTCTGTGTCGTCCCTTT
>JAITQT010000345.1 GCA_031288745.1 Deltaproteobacteria bacterium | reverse complement strand
TGTCAGCGAATTCTAATATCAGTCTCATGGCTTCATCCCATGAAACTGGCTTTATCTGTTGGCTAGTCTTGCTTGTATCGTCGTCCATGCTATTTCTCCCATCAATCAACGAGTCCATTTCGAGTATAGCACAGATCTAGAAATGTTACTGTTTTTTTTTTTGTACATCCCTAAGGCAGTTTCTTGACATTCATTCGCAAATGAAATAATATATTATTTCATTTTTTTCCATTATATTTTCTCATTCGGCATCGAGGTCAATAATGTTTAAATGTTTCGCGCTCACGGCCGCCGTGCTAGCCGCCTTTTTTGTATCTCAAAATCTTTGGGCCCAAACTCAACCGGCCCATGAGCACGGTGCGGCTCGGCTAAACGTTTCTATAGAAAACGACGAGGTTGAAATTAGACTCCAAGGTCCTTTGGCTAGTTTTATCTCCTTTGAGCATAGACCAACTACCGAAGCTCAAATAAATGAGGTCAGGGATATGGCTTTTAAACTTAACCAACCCGAGACCCTCTTTATTTTTCCTAAAGAGGCGGCTTGTCAGCTCAAGGAACTATATTTATCGGCCGATAATATTGATCGCGAGCATTTATATGTTCAAAGCGGCCAAACTTTGGCCAATAATCACCACCGTGACGATAGAGACCATAACCGCGACGATCATGACCACGACCATGACGATGGTGACCATAACGGCCACGATCACGGCGACCATGGAGAGCATGGCGAGCTTACGGCCAGTTACGAGTTTAAGTGCCAAGATTACTCGGCCGTTAATTCTATCGAACTAGCCCTTTTTAAAATCTTTCCCAATCTAAGCGTCGTCAGAGTTCAATCGTCCGGCCTTAAGGGGCAAAGGGCCTTTGAGCTTAAAAGCGATAGCCCCTCTATCAAATGGTAGAGCCGGTCAGCCGATTAACTAAGCTGGCGGATAACTCATTTGAAGGCTCTAAAGATCAATCGACGACCTCATCGGAGATCGATAGGCCCGCAGCCGTTAAGATAGACAGTCTTGAATTTTGTTTTAAACGCTCGGATTTTTATCTTAAGATAGAACAATTTAAGATAGAGAGCGGGGAGACGGTCTTTGTATCTGGGCCCAGCGGTTGCGGCAAGAGCACTCTTTTAAGTTTAATCGCTGGAATTTTAAAGCCCTTTAAGGGAGAGATTGTTATAGACGGTCAAAGCCTTAGCCCGCTTTCATCCGGGGCTCGTGATAGGCTACGCGGTGATAAAATTGGTTTTATCTTTCAACAGTTTAACTTAACTCCCTATCTGAGCGTGTTAGATAACGCCCTTTTAAGCTGCCGTTTTTCAGCTCTCCGTCGAAAGGCGGCTAGATTAGCCTACGGCTCCGAGAGGGCCGCAGCTGAAGCTATATTAACTCGTCTGGGCCTCGATAAGGGCCTTTTCCATCGCCAAGCCTCTAAGCTCTCCGTGGGGCAACGTCAAAGAGTGGCCGCAGCTAGGGCCTTAATGGGTCGGCCTCCTCTTTTAATCGCCGACGAGCCTACCTCGGCCCTCGACGCCGACAATCGTCATAGTTTTCTGGAAACGTTGGTTAGAGAGTGCTCTCAAGCAGGGGCTGGTTTATTATTCGTCAGCCACGATAAATCTTTAGCCGGCTTATTCCATAGGACGCTCACCTTTGAGAGCCTTAACCTGTGGCGGCCCAAGAGTTAAAATTAAGCCAGCAGCTTTTTGGCCTTTATTGAGATTCCAGGTTTTTTTTGAGGCTGAATATTTGAGCTGTAGGTTTTTTTTGAGTTTTAAACCATATAGTTTTTTTAGGCTAAATTTTAGGATAAAATCTAGATGAGCGGATTGTTTTTTTTAGTCCGTCTAGCCCTCTTAAGCGCTTGGAATAGGCGACTAACCCTTTCTTTAATAGTCATTTCCATCGCTCTTTCGACTATACTGCTAATAGGTTTGGAGAGAGTTAGAAGAGAGGTCCGCCAGGGTTTTAGTCAAGCCGTTTCGGGAGTCGATTTAGTGGTCGGGGCCAGGGGTAGTCAGATTCAGTTAATCCTCTACGCCGTATTCCACCTTGGCGGGGCCTCCAACAATATGAGCTGGGCCTCGGCTCAGAATATAGCTCAGTTAGAAGAGGTGAGCTGGACTATTCCTATCTCCATGGGCGATAGCCACAGGGGTTTTCCTGCCGTAGCCACTGATAATAATTTTTTCGAGCATTTTAAATATCGCCGCGACAAAAGTTTAAAGTTGGCCCAAGGCAGGCCTTTTAAAGATATCTTTGAGGTGGTCCTTGGAAGCGAGGTCGCGGCTAAACTCGGCTATCGCCTCAATAGTTCTTTGGTTTTAAGGCATGGATTAGCCCAAGTAGCGCCCGAACACTCTGATAAACCCTTTACCGCAGTGGGTATTTTAGAGCCCACTGGTACTGCGGTCGATCGTTCTTTATACGTAAATTTAGAGTCAATGGAGGCCATCCACGTTGATTGGCGCGGCGGCGCGCCGATTAGGGGTTTTAGCGTGCCCCCCGAGCTAATCCGTAAGTTTAATTTAAAGCCTAAGAGCGTCACCGCTCTCTTGGTGGGCCTTAAAAACCGCCGCCGGGTCTTCGATCTTCAGTCTAAGATTCAAAATTCTCCGGGCGAGGCCCTTACGGCGGCTCTCCCTGGAGTGGCCCTAGATCAACTCTACTCTCTCCTAGGCACCGGGGAGAAGGCCTTAACCGCAGTTTCGATTTTGGTAACCGTTACCGGCTTAATGGGCTTAATCGCTGCGGTTATGGCCGGTTTAGGGGAGAGGCGAGGGGAACTTGCTATTTTGCGCTCAGTGGGTGCCCGGCCGCTCGACGTGATGATCCTTTTGACCTTAGAGAGTTTAACCTTAACCCTTTGTGGGGTGGCTATTGGTTTGGCGGCCTTATTCGCCCTCATAGCCGCTATAGGACCCATTTTAGCCGACCGCTATGGCTTAATCATTTCTTTATCGGTACCCTCGACCCGAGAATGGCTCTATATGGGGGCTGTGGTCCTTTCCGGTTTTTTAGCCGGTTTAGCCCCGGCGATAAGGGCTTATTTTATAAGCTTGGCCGACGGTTTGACCGTCTCGACCTGACAAGTTTGAGGTTAATTTTGAAGCGCCTATTAATACTGGCTTTGCTTATCTTACCACTCGCGGCCTTCGGTTGGGGCCCCTTTGGTTATAGCTCTAGCCACGAAGTTTACACTATTTTTTTTTCCAAGTCCTCGGGCCAAGGCTTGGAACACCAAAAGGCTAGTACCCAAGAGGCCATTTCCAAAAAGGCCAGCTCAACAGAGGATAGTACACAAGATAAGCAGTCTTTTACTTCTTCGAGAAAGAGTCTAAGCGTTCCTGAAAAAGGGTCGGAATCAGTTAATGAGCAATTGGATTTGCCCCCGAAAATTACCCCTAAAGAAATTACCCCCAAGCCGACTATTGATGCCAAAGGCTATCTAACCAACGGCTGGCTTATCTGGGAAGAGCTGAGGCCGGAAGATTGGGATCCCCAAGCCATATTTAGAGAACTCGATATCTCAAATTTAGCCGACGACGACCCTAGGGCCGAAAAAATTATAGACGATTTTTTGGTTAAATGGAGGGCCGCGCCGGTAAATGATAAAATCAACCATAAGGCCATTAAGATTCCAGGTTTTGTGGTTCCTCTCGACTTTGAAAGTCGAACGGTGGCCGAGTTTTTCTTGGTCCCCTTTTTTGGGGCCTGCATACACGTCCCGCCGCCTCCACCTAATCAGATTGTCTTGGTAAGGTTAGCCAAACCCATGGATAACTTGGCGGCTATGGAGGTGGTCTGGGTTTACGGAAAAATTGAGATAGAAACAGTCTCCAATGATTTGGGTCAGGCCGGCTATAGTCTTAAAGCCGATAGCCTTGAGTTTTATCAGGAAAACCTTGAGGAGAACCCTTAAAGCATGGTTGATATTAATTTATTCCCCGAGGCCTTGGCTTCGCTTAATGAGCGAGTGGCTCGTTATTTAGCCATCAAGGGGGAGAAGCTCACTCGCTTAAGGTACCATATTCTATCTATATTAGTCTTAGCCAACAAGCCTCTTAAGGGCTACGCTATCGTTGAGCTAGCTAGAGAGAGGGGCTGGAGTTTGTCTCCAGCTTCGGTTTATCGGACCCTTAATTTTTTTATTGAGTGCGGCTTAGTCCACAAGGTAAATTCCCTAAATGCCTTCGTGGCCTGTTTGGAAAACTTAGACGGACAAGGTCATAACGCCGTCTTGTTGGTTTGTCCAGACTGCCACAAGACTTTGGAAATAAATGATCGTCTCCTTACAGCAGAACTTTTTAAGCGCTTGAGCGCTTTGGGCTTTTCCATTGATTTTGGAGCCGTCGAGGTTAGCGGTATGTGTCAAGAGTGTGCCGCCAAATAAAGCTTTGGCTTTTTCACTGTCGCCAGCGAAATATTTTCTACGTTTGTTCGCTTCAATAAAGTGAGTTTTTCGGTCTATTTTTTACGCTTTTGTGCCTAGAGAAAAAATGGGCCTAAAAAAGAAAAGGCCTATAAGTTCAAAAACTGATTTCTTTGCCCCTTAATTTTTATACTCCCCTATTTTTTTACCCACCATCTTTTCTCTCTCTTTAAGTCGCTTTGTCCATCCATAAAATAACGAAACGGTAAAAAATTTCGTAGGCTCCTTCTTAGATAACTTGTCTTTTCAACTTAATATTTTAAAGAAATAGGCCTGGCATAGGTCTTGCTTAAGATTATGAACCGAAGCGTCTCAGACATTATAGTCAACTACCCCTTCCTAAAGAGAGGGGGCTTGTAAAAGACCTCGGTTGAACAGAGGAAATGGAGTTAAGTCCACTACTTTGTTATCAGGTTAAGACCAACCAATGGGATGCCGCCTGGGCCCTGTTTTTTTTGAAGCTCGAAGTTGAAGACAAGCGATAGGGTAAGTATGAAACTGATGAGCGGAGGGTACAGCCGGTTAATTACATTTACGAGAGGAACGTTTAAATAGGCCCGTAAAGCCGTTTTTCGGGAAAATTAACGCCATCTACTTCTTAGCTGTCGCTCTTTTGGAGACGAAAGCTACGAGTTCTATTTCGCGTCTTTTCAGACTAAAGTTGAAGAACGCCATTTCTCCCTAGGCTAAACACAGGGGCTCCTGGCAGGCAAGAAAATGAACGTTTGCGTATTTTTCAACTTAATGCCAGCCCTAAAAAGCCCTCCTAAATTTTAATAGCGAGGCCTGATGCCTTTAGATATCTTAAAAAACCGAACGATCGCTTTTAAGAGGCTACTCTCGCTAACTGAGTCACCTAAGGGTTTTTCTGGGGCGGAGCTGCGGGCCCGCCATATATTTCACTCTAAGCGGGTAAGTTTTAAATATGCCGCTAGTAATATGGTTCTAGCATATAAATCAAGCTTAATTAATAGCGGGCCGTTAACCGAGATAGTGGTTGCCAGATGGACCGGGAAATCTCTCCACTGAAACGGCCTAAAGCCGACCCGGCCCCTAAAGCTCGCTTAAGCGTCGATGAAGCCTCTGGCTCGAACGAGCACGTTTGGCAGCGACCGCAAGGTCCCACCGTACCCTTAACCCTCGATGAGGACCACGAAAAGCCAGCGGTAACGGGCTCTTTAGGCTCTATTTACGATTCTTTTTTCGATGGCTCGGATAAACTTTTGGAGTTATTTTTTACCCTAACCGGATTATTGGCCGAACCAAACGGGGTTAATCCCGCTTTAGATGCCTTACTTAGTTATCTTAAGCGCGAAATGGGCGTTAAGCGGGCCATGGTCTGTTTGGTCCACCAAGCCTCTTCTAAAATTTTTGTTCATCGGAGCGTGGGCTTAACTAAGCAAGAGCAGGAGAGGGGGATTTATAGTTTCGGGGAAGGGGTGACTGGGCAGGTGGTTAAAAACGGGCGGCCTATCGTAGTAGTGCGCATAGGAGACGAGCCATTGTTTCTTAACCGCACCGGAAGTTTAAACGGAAGCGATCTCGATCATTCTTTTGTCTGCGTGCCCATAGTGCGGGCTGGTAAAGTATTGGGTAGCGTTAGTTGCCAAGGTTACTTTTTAGATCAAGACCATCTTAATAGTCACGTGGAGGCCTTAACGGTAATCGCTAACCTCTTAGCTAGCCCAGTTGAGCTTTATCTAATCGAAAATATTGATAAGGTGCTTTGGGAACGCCGAGCCCAGTCTCTAGTAACCGAGCTTAGCCAGATGAGGCAAAAATATTGCCCCTCAAATCTAGTGGGTTCTTCTCAGGCAATGCAGGAGGTCTACTATCTTATCCGCAAGGTGGCCTCTAAGAAAACCACGGTATTATTGCTCGGCGAGAGCGGGGTAGGTAAAGAGATGGTGGCCAACGCCCTCCATTACGACGGGCTTAAGGCCATGG